>JAQIDA010000327.1 GCA_027858275.1 Candidatus Kapaibacterium sp.
TTTAGAAGTTGCTTGAAATTCGGGCGGTTCGCATCTGTAATTACTGCCGAGCAATTTTCTGATTCTGATTTTGTTAATAAGACGCAAAAGGACAATCCCGCCGACGATCGCAATTGCTATATATTCCAACATATCATCCACAACAAATTCTATTATATCCATATTTCTTTTATCAAATTATTGTAATGATTTTCAAAAAGTCAGAACCTGATCGCAATCAGCGGTCAGCTGTGCCAGCTCAACCATAGTGCTGATTTTGCATCCTGAAATAAAAGGCAACTCTCTGATACCTCGAGCGTCGGCGCAGGTGCCGCACATCAAAACTCTGCCGTCTTTGAGCAGAACGATTTTCAGCATACGTTCAATATTATAAAACCCATCCGGAGTTTTCTGGCCCGGAAGAGCGCAGGTCACCGAGTCGGCCATGAGGAAAACTGTGATTTCAGCTTCAGGGTCATTTTTTCTGAGTGTTATCGCCATGCGCAGAGCATTGTATGCTTTTTCAGTTCCGTAGGGAGCGTCGTTGATTATTATTAGAAATTTTTTCATTTTTCTCTTGATATTGTGATTGATTGATGCGTTCTTGTGTTTCGTGCCGTACCACCCCGCCCTTCGGGCACCTCTCCTAAAACAGGAGGGGAGTTAGAATAAGAAATAATACCCTGTGTAGAGACGTCCAAATTGGGCGTCTCCTAAAACACAAATCCGGGTGTTTCGTGCTGAGACGCCCAAATTGGGCGTCTCTACAAAATCTTACTCTCCTCCTGTCTTAGGAGGAGTCCCCGCAGGGGGAGGTGGTTCTTAATCCTGTAAATAATGCGCGCCTTTGCTTACTCTTGCTTCTAATGTGGCAGATGTTACTGCTACGGCAGTTTGCACTCCGTTACGCAGTTGTACGATTTCTTTGGTCATTTTTGCTTTCTGATAGAACTGCTCAACTTCTGTTTGGAGATGTCGGAGTATTGTCGCGGCACGGTGGAGGCGCTGACGAGTTCTTACGAGTCCGACATAATTCCACATTGTGCTTTTGACTGTCATCCAATCCTGCATAATCAGGGCCGGATCTATATATTCATTGCCGTCTTCCCACGGGAATATTTCGGGGAAGTGGTTGCCTTCTTGATAAGTAGCTGCGGCGTCTTTTCCTGCGTTGAAGCCCCAGACAACAGCTTCGAGTAGTGAGGTTGACGCTAAACGATTGGCACCGTGAACGCCTGTGCAGGAAACTTCGCCTATTGCGTATAAATGCTGCAGAGAAGTACGTCCTCGCTTGCTGACTCCGATTCCGCCGCAGGAATAATGAGAGGCAGGAACAACCGGAACCGGTTCACGCGTTAGGTCTGTTCCGCTGTTCAGGCAATGAGAGTAAATTGTCGGGAAGCGGGTTTTGAGCCAATCAGAATCTTTGTGACTTATATCGAGATATACGCAGGGATGCCCCGTATTGAGCATTGTCTGATGAATGCCTCGGGCAACTATATCACGCGGGGCAAGCGAGCCTTGTTTATGGAAATCTTCCATAAATCTGCGACCGTCTTTATCAATTAGGACTGCTCCTTCTCCCCTCATTGACTCGGAAAGCAGGAATCTGTCGTGCTCGTTGTAGAATGTCGTCGGATGGAACTGTATGTACTGGAGATTGAAACAGCGAGCGCCGGCGCGCCAGGCCAATGCGATTCCGTCTCCTGTGGATTCGTTCGGATTGGTTGTGTGTCGAAAAATCTGTCCGAGGCCGCCTGTTGCGAGTATCGTTTTACTTGCGTAAATGGAATAGACTGAGCCGGATTTATTATCGAGCATCAAGGCGCCGAAGCATGCTGGTTTTTTGTATATATCAAGCAGATCTGTTGAATGATGGGAAAGTGTGAGCAAATCGACAACGGTTGTGTCGGCAATCAGCTCCACATTGGGATGCTCATTCAGTGCCTTGACTAATTTTTCTTGTATGGTCTCCCCTGTTTTATCTTTTGAATGCACGATTCTGGGGACGGAGTGCGCGCCTTCTGCTGTCAGATCAAGATTTTCGTGAGAATCTTTGTCAAATTCTACACCGAATCTGTCACAAAGCAACTCTTGAACAAGTCGAGCGCCGTTTTCACAGAGCTCATCAACCGCACTCTCACGGCAATGGTCGTTCCCGGCAGCCATTATATCTTGTTTTAATTTTTCGGGTGAATCGTCAATGCCTTTGTATATTATACCGCCCTGAGCATGCATTGTATTGCCGCTGAGAGCAGACTCTGTTTTTGTCAGAATTGTGACTTTGCTTCCTTTGTCGGCGGCAGTTATCGCAGCGACCGCGCCGGCCAAACCGGTTCCGATGATCAATATATCCGTTCTTTTCATATATGTCCCTCTCTCCGGTATCTTGTCAATAATATCAAACTTATAAAACGATAGGCACAACCCAAAACAAATTAAGGATTAATTAAGAAAAAATAAGATAAAATCTGACAAATTTATACTAAGTGATCAAGGAGTTTGCTAATATCAAAAAAGGAGTCTGTCTGCAAAAGACAATCTCCTTTTTATTAACGTGATTTTTGAGAGGAATGCCGGAGTCGGCTGAGAAAAGAATTAGAGTCCGGATTTTCTGATTTTTTCGGCTATTCCGAAATATGATTTTGAAATAGTATCATAAACAATGGGGTTCACTTTTTTTATGTCCGGCATCCCTTTTTCATTGAGAACAGATTCATCAGCGATTATGTCTACTATTTCTCCGATGAATTGTGTGTGATAGCCGAGATCTTCGTGTTTTATCAGTTTACACATGATATTGACCGGGAACTCTTTTATATAGGGGGCATTTACGATTTCACTTCTGATCGGAGTCAAACCGGTTTCCTTGAATTTATCCATGTCTCTGCCGGATTTAATACCGACAAAATCTGCTTCCGCTGCTTGATCTACTGAAGGAATATTGACGGTGAACGCGCCTGAATCAAGGATTCCCTGATAGCTGTATCTCGACTTTCGCAATGAAATCGTGATGCTGGGCGGACCGCTGTTGCAGATGCCTCCCCATGAAATCGCTAATATATTCGGCTTATCGTCTTTGTCATAGGATCCGACGATTAATACCGGATGCGCGAGCAATAATGTTTTCCGTCCCAGTGATACTTTCATATCTTCAGTTTCCTTCAATTTATTATGATAAATACAATCTCTGCTTATTCGGGTAATTTAGTATAATCGATTTCAGATCCGAGTACGCTGTGTGGGATTAAGAAAACAACGATAAGAACTCCTACGGCGACTAATACAGCTTTTGTAGCATTTGGATTCTTTCTCAATCTCCACAATGCAAATCCCCATGCGATAATCGCGGCGAGCATTTTGTTGTCTGTCAGATCGTGTCCGAAGGGCCAACCGGTCCAGTAGGCTCCGAAGGCGTATTTTTGCATAACGGGACCGAACCAGAAACCGCCGAGGATCAGGAAGATAAATGCAATAAGTGAATAACGCATCATTCTGTCGCCTTTGGCAATCGCTTCAAGACCGGCGCGCATGGAGAAGACGAATCCGAATACGATGGCGATGATATGCAAAATCAACCATATCGGAGGAACTGCTCCTTTGAATCGGATAATTAAGGCTTCGTCCGTCAGAGCTGTTTCTGTATTTCCGTCGGTCAGCCATATTCTATAGGTCATTTTGCCTGCCGGGGGCTGGTGCGGAATGTTGGCTGTCAGGAGGTCGCCTGTGCGTGTTAAGGGGTAGTCAGTCCAATCGTCGCGGCTGGGATAACGCTTCATTTGCATTCGCCCGCTTACTTGTTGATTTTTCATCAGGATTTCAATTATTTCGTTGCCTTCACCGCCGTGGGTTCTCGGCAATTTCATTTCAACGGTCTCCCCTGCTATTTCTATATCTATACTGACGGGATATGTCGGTCCTGTTTGTCGTTGGTATATCATTAATATGCCTGCCGCCGCAATTGCCGCAATCCATAGTAGTATGTTCTTGCTTTTGCTCATTCTGAATTCCTTTTATTATTTTATTTTTGATTTCAATTTGTTAGGATTGTTATTCTGCCTCAGCTTTGAAGACTATTTGGCTCCGCTTGAGCGAACTGTTTGTATTCTGCTTGAGCGAACTTGTGAGCCTGTGATCTTTGACGATCCGTGAAACAATTTCACATTAAATAATATTAACCTTGTCTAAAGATACGGTTTGTATTTCTTATAACCCAAATAAAACCGGTTCTTCTTTAATTTTTTTTGGGGATGAAATTTATTTATCCGCATTATGCAGAGACGCACGTCGGTGTGTCTGTGAATAATATCCGGGAATTTAGTTGCCTTTTCAGGACGCGGGAGTGAAACAGGCGCACGTAGTAGAGGAGACGCACGGCCGTGTGTCTCTACGAGTAGGATTATACAATAAGGATTCGTGTTACGTCCGGGCGACCACACAGGGTGCGCCCCTACGGGATTAAAAAATCTTCTTAGTAAATGTATCCGACTTTGGCTAGAAGGGCTCGGGCGTCTTTGGGGCATTTGCCTCCGGCGGCTTTCAGTTTTTTCGCCCATTTGATGCCTTCTTCATTTTGTTTCTGATATAATGAGAAGCGGATCAGATTGACATAAGAGTCGTAGGTTTTCGGATTGTAGACGATCGCGTTTTGCCAGCATATTGTTGCATTGTTAAAGTTCGTTTTGGCTGAGGCGAGGTCTCCGTCTTGAGCTTGCTGCCTTGCCTTGTATGCATAGGCGGCGCCCATGTTCGAATGCGCCAGAGCGTTTTTCGGTAATTTGGCGAGTGCTCTTTGATACATTTTTATCGCGGTATCGTATTCTCCTAATCTAAAATAATTCAGCCCGATGTCGATGAACTGATAGGGCCATTTGCGGTTGCGATTGGCGACTACATCGTAATATGGTTTTGCTTCCTTGTATTTCCCCATAATAAACAGAGATTTGGCGAGATAGTAGTTTGAGCTTTGATCCTGTGGGGCGAGGCTTACCGCATGTTTGGCATAAAAATAAACTGAGTCTACCTTTTTTTCCTTCATAAACACGGCTGCCAAATCAAGGTATAAATTTTTGTTATTGGGATTTCGCTCTATTCCGAGTTTGTATAATTCCTTGGCTTTTTCTGTATTGTTTATCATAAAGTAGGCTTTGCCGAGATCGAGATAGCCTCTTGATTTATATGGATACATATCGACCATGCGTTGCCAGAATTTTTGTCTGCCTTGGAAGTGGGCCTTGTATCCGTAGGACTGATATGCGAGACTGACTATCAGCAAAGCGGATATTATCAGTGTAAGAGGCTTTTTGAAATCAACTTTCAGAGCGCGAAGTATTTCTATCAAGACTATAAAAATACCGACCATCATTAAGTAGGCGCGATGCTCTGCGTAGTCGAAGAAATCACTTACTTTGTCGATGCGTACCAAGAGTGTGGGAAGCATGAAAAGCAGGAACCAGGACATACCAAACCAAGCGCGATATTTATCAATTTTGGGGACTTTGATCATTGCGACTATAAAGGCGATGAAGAACACTATTCCGATGATGATTGAGCTCATCTCAAATGTGGAGAGGGCTATCATCTTATACGGCACAAACAATTTACCGAAGAGTGTGAAGACTGTCGGCCAATTCTCTACGATTGCGTCCCAGCCCATGGTGTCGGGATTGGATGTTATTTTCGAGATGGCTTCCAATCTGTAACTGAACCAAATTAAGCCGGTGATGAGCCAGCCGGATGTGACTATTATATGTTTGGGGTCGAATAATTTTTTCGATTTCATGAACAGGAAAATGAACGCGAATCCGACAAAGGGGAAAAACGCGGCGATTTCCTTGGTGAACAAACTTGCAGCGAAAAAAATGAGATGGAAGGGCAATACAACCCAACTCCAAGGGCTTTTCAGCCTATAAAAATAGACTAATGAGATGAAGGTCAGCAAGATGAAGACCGTTATCATTGAGTCATTGCGGCCGGAGATCCATGCGGCGGCAGGGGTCAATACGGGATGCACCGCAAGCAACAGTCCGAATATTCCGGCGACGGCGTGTGAATAGCCGATTTTCCGCAGGAATATAAATACGAGACAGGATGCCAGTATGTGGAAGAATATATTTGTTTCGTGAAAAACGGATTCGTCTATTTCATTGGGTTTGCAGCCCTCGTTGATGCCGCGGTTGGCGTCCATCATGAAGGACATGCTCAGGATCGGGCGGTAGTAGGAGACGCCGATGGTTCCGCTGAAGTAGTGCTTGATATGCTCGGGATTGGTCCAATCGTCCAGGGCTTTGTGCTCGGCGGCCTTATCGATGACGAATATGTTGTCGTCGCAGAAGACCATGTCGTAGTCTGCTGTGTCGGCATATAGGAAATAGGCGGACAGGCCGATGATCAGCAGCGCGCCTATGGAAATCATAAGATTCTTAGGGTTGAATTTTTCTTCTTTGAAAGCCGGCTCGGGTATGGGTTTTAGCAGGGCTTTCCTTTTCTTGTTTTTTGCTTCTTCGGCGAGTTTCTTTTTCTTCTTAGACATGGCTGTCCGTTATTATATATGTTAATATTTTTTTCTGTTTTATCCGAATCGCAATTTAACAATTATTTTTTAAATATCTGTTGTGTGGTTTTTTTTGTGGCTTGTCTTACTCTCCTCCTGTCTTAGGAGGAGTACCCGAAGGGGAGGTGGTTCTTCTTGCGTTCTAAACCACCCCCCAACCCCCTCCTTCGCAGGCGGGGGAGCAAGAATTTTTGAAATCACAGAAACCGACCATTCTTTTTTAATAAAATAAATTATTTTCCGTCTTGTACCCCCGCCTGCTAAGGAGGGGGCTAGGGGGTGGTTCTTGCGTTTGGTTTTTGACAGGAAAGAATAAGAACCACCCCGCCCTGCGGGCACCCCTCCTAAAACAGGTGGGGAGTCTTGGCTATAATCATTTCACCCCTTCGGGGTTTAAGATTTTTCTTTCATTCTGTTGCGCCGGGCGACCACACAGAGTGCGCCCCTACGATATGTTCTTTAAGAAGACGCCCAAATTGGGCGTCTCTACAAATATTCAAATTTCTTGTCCCCCCGCCTGCGAAGGAGGGGGTTAGGGGGTGGTTTAGCACGGAAGAACCAGCTCCCCCTCCGGGGACTCCTCCCGGGACAGGAGGAGAGCCCGAACAAAAAAAATCCGGTCGAGAGAATTCCCGACCGGATTGTTGTCTGATATTTTATTAATTCAAAATATCTTATTGAACACTATACCATGTAGTGCCATAGTATACAAATTTATGGGCTGTTAATGTAATGATAGTAACAGCGCCATATTCCAAGCTACCTGCACCGCTGTTAATGATCGTTAGTTCATGTCCGTCCAGCGGAGATGTAGGCAATACTAAAGTACCACCGCCATTAGTACATTCAATTACTTGAAGGTCTGTACTAAGACCACTCATATCCAATAAAGAAGTTGTAGTTTCCAAAGGTGTAATTGTACCGCCTGTTACAGTAAGATCACCTGTGATAGTGGTATTACCTGTTACAGCAAGACTTGTTGCTCCCAAAGTACCGAAGATGAAAGGATTTGTAATATCCATATCAGCATTAACGATTGTACCGTCAAGGATTTCGTCTGTTGTTACTGCACCCGTTGCAATATCTGCAGCGACAATTGTTCCGTCAGCTATTTTTGCTGATGTTACATTCGCGTCAAGAATTTTAACTGTTGTAACAGCGTCGGCTGCGATATCTTCTGCGAGAATCGTTCCGTCAAGAATTTCTGCTGTGGCTACTGCGCCTGTGGCGATATCTGTTGCCAAGATTGTTTCATCCAAAATTCCTGTTGTTGTGACTGCGCCTGTGGCAATGTCACCTGCGATTATAGTAGCGTCAAGGATTTCGTCGGTTGTTACTGCACCCGTTGCGATATCTGCAGCGACAATTGTTCCGTCAGCTATTTTTGCTGATGTTACTGCGTCTGCAGCAAGTTTTGCTTCTGTTACATTTGCGTCAAGAATTTTGACTGTTGTAACTGCGTCAGCGGCTATATCTTCTGCGAGAATTGTTCCGTCAAGAATTTCCGCTGTGGCTACTGCGCCTGTGGCGATATCTGTTGCCAAGATTGTTTCATCCAAAATTCCTGTTGTTGTTACTGCGCCTGTGGCAATGTCACCCGCGAGTATTGTAGCGTCAAGGATTTCGTCTGTTGTTACTGCACCCGTTGCAATATCTGCAGCGACAATTGTTCCGTCAGCGATTTCAGCTGTTGTCACAGCGTTGGCAGCGATATCTGTTAGGCCTGTGTTGTCAATAGTGACATCGCCTGTCATAGCAACGTCAGCAGCAACGTTTAAATTATCGCCGACAAAGATGTTGCCGTCTGTCAAAGTTGCTGAAGATGTAGCATTGTCAACGTAAGTTTTAACAGCTAGTTCAGTCGGTACAGCCAAGTTGCTGTTGCCGGCTAAAGTTCCGTCAATTGAAATTTCGTCAATTGCGTTTCCGCCGTCAAATCCAAATGTTCCTGTTACTTCTGCGTTTCCGCCTACAGCAATGTTGCCTGTTGAAGTCAAATTAGTGAAATCGCCTGTTGCAGGAACTGTTGCGCCGACTGTTGTGCCGTCGATTGTTCCGCCTGTGATTGTCACATTTGGTGAAATCATGTTTGCGATTGTACCTGTTGTTGATGTTAATGTTGTTATAACACCTGTGTCAGCTGTAATGTCTGTGAAATCGCCTGTTGCTTGAACTGTTGCGCCGACTGTTGTGCCGTCGATTGTTCCGCCGTCGATATCTACATTTGCTGAGTAGAAATTAGTGATTGTTCCTGATGTAGATGTTAATGTTGTGATAACACCGGTGTCAGCTTGCAAATATGTAAATGTGCCGGAAGGAGACAGGATAGTTCCTGTATAATTTCCTGTAGCATAGATATCGCCTGTAGCATGAATTGCTAAACCGTGATCTATACCCATAGTATTTACAACAACCAAAACGGCTTCGTCGTTAGTTTCGCCGAAAGTGTTAGATGTTGTACCGCTAATATAGGCTGTTCTGCCTTCTGTGACACCCATTCTGTTGATTTCTGCTACATATCCGTCAGCAAACGGGTTTGACATAGCCAAAAAGGCCGTGCCGACTTCATTCCATGCAGAGATTGTAGGTAAATTAAGGCTTGCGTTTTTTGCGGAGATTGCGGATCCGAGATCTGCTTCAGCATAGATTGCTGTTCCTAAACCGTGCATTTTGATTGCGCGGATGATATCATCTTCGCTTGTCGTTGAAGGGTTAATAATTGTGAACAGCGGACCCGGCATAACAGGTTCTTCATTATAAAGGTATGGTAATGACAATCCGTCTTGTTCCCATTCAATAGTTTCATCATCAAAATTATATTTAAGGATATCATTCTGTCCCATAGGAGCAGGACCTGTTGAAAGCATCCATTCTGTGCCGTTCCAGAACATGATTTCGCCGACATCAATGCCGGGTGCGAGTTTTTCAAGAGTAACAGCAGCGTTACGAATTTTGACTGTTGTGATAGCTGAATCTTGAATTTTTTCTGTAGTAACAGACTGATCAATAAAATGATCTGTACGAAGGATGTTTTCACGAATCATTGGTTCAGGGAAGAAGCCTGTGAGGTCGCCTCTTACTTCGCCCATCGGGAAAGCTCTTACGTTTTTAACAAGCATTTCCTGTGTAATTGAACCGGGTTCAATCGCGTCGAGCAAAACCTGAGGGTCCAACGAAGGATTCGGATATTCACCTTGCAAGATGCCGCCTGCAGCACCCCAAGGGAGTGCCTGAACGCCGTCGGCTAATTTTTCTTGTGTGATTGCGCCGTCAACAACTGTTATTGCTATTTGCGCTTCGTTTGCTTTTACCGCGTTGAATGAATAAGGTACTGTGGAAAGCTGTGTACGAGTATAAGGATCACCCGTGCCGATTGTTACTTCCAACCAATATTCTTCATCAAAATCAAGGTTTACCGGAGCGTTAGAACCAAGATATACGTTTATAAAACCGTTAGATACGGTAACGTCCTGTACTTCTGACCATAACTGCGCTCCGCCGGTTTCATCAGCGAAAAGTGTGAATGTAATCTGCTGATCATTTTCCAGATATTCTCCGTCTGAATCAATCAAACGAGCCTGATAATTTATCAGTTTCGGTATCTGTGCGTTGACTTGAACCGGCATTAATGCTGCGATCAAAACCATCACAAGTAGACTTAGTGTAAGAATTCTCTTCATTATGAAGATCTCCAAATTGTGTTTAACAAGTTTTTATGTTTTTAATAATTGTTTTCTATCTTACTACAACCAGCATATTGCGTAGTTGAAATGATTTTGTGCTGCTGCCGCTGTTGGCAGTCTGCATTGTTAATTCATAAAGATAAGTGCCTGCGGGTACGGGTTGGCCGTCAATGCCGATACCGTCCCAAACTCTTGCTTGGTCGCCTGCAGCCTGAAAATCATCGACTAATAATTTGACTACTCTTCCAACCATGTCATAAATTTTGACAGTTACTAATCCGGATGCAGGAAGTGTGTACTTCACTGAAGTCGAGTTAGTCATTGGATTAGGGTAGTTCATTAAATTAGCAGACATTGCGATGTTGTCTTGTTCTAAGAAATCATCAATACCCAAGATTGTTCTGTTCGTATCAACCCAGAACCCTTGTTTAAGCGTAACGCCGGCGGTTTCATATCTGTTTTCAACAGCAAATTGTCCTAAAATTCCGGACATGTCAATATCATCAGAATTTTTTTCTGAGACCATGCCGCCTGAGCCGATGACCCAACGCTCCATGGTGATATCTTGTGACTGAACAGCACCCGTAGTGATTACGGTTACTGTCATGAGTAATGCTAAACAGCGAAAAAACGTCTTCATCATTAACTCCAATATTATTTTAAATAGTTTGTTTTCCATATAGTTAAGAAGTTTTTAAGCTCCTTTGATTTAGCGAGATATCTCATTAAAGATATACCACTGTTCACGATAATAAAGTCAAAATACATGCCGGTTATTCAAAATATTAAACATATTTTCATAATCCACAGCATTCCAATAACGAAAATACAACATTTCCGCCTAACGGACAAGCATGATTTACAAAAGCATATACCAATATAACGAGACAATAATATGTCTGTTTGTTATGTATGGTTATATTTTGTTAATTTACATATAGTTAGCCTAACCGAGTACCTCTCTTATTCCAACATAATTATTTAAGTTATCTTAAAAAATATATTCTTTATTTTCCGCAACAATATATTATTGATTTTATCAGTTAAAATCTATATATTGCCCTCATGTTGTATCAAGTTATTTCTAATCAAAACTAGTATGCGGATATTCTTTCAAATATGCATATTTATTTTTCAAATTTTTTCTCAAATATAACTTA
>JAQIDA010000350.1 GCA_027858275.1 Candidatus Kapaibacterium sp.
TTTCTGGGAGGATTTCACTGAACAGGTCTATCCTTTGCAGGCTTTCGCGGCGAGGATTTTCTCCGAGGGTGACATTCCTTTTTGGAACAGTTTTACTTTTTCCGGGATGCCTCTCTTTGCTGATTTGCAGGTTGGATTTTTCTATCCGCTCAATCGCCTCGCTTCCTTATTCCTTGATGCCGACGGCGTTCTGACAATAGGCGGCTTGCAGATAATTATTATTCTGCACTTCTTTATCGCTCAATTAAGTATGTATTCTTTGATACGATATTTGAAAGTCAGCAGTATAGGCGCTATGATCGGCGCTGTGTCTTTCGCTTTCTCATTCGTAATGGTTTGCCATGTTTTCCATCCGATGATGGTCTATCATTTGGCATGGTTCCCGCTTGTTATAATGTATTTCATGCGCGGTTACTCTGAATCAAACATAAAATTTACTATTATCTCCGGTCTGATTTTCGGGGGCAGTATGCTTGCCGGACATCCTCAGACAATGCTCTATGAATCATTGTTTCTTGGATTGATGTTCATGTGGTACTTTTTCGCGGACATGAAAAAGGGTACATTGAAAGGCTCAAAGATTGTATTCAAAGTCGCGGCCGGATTGCTGCCGTTTATTATCGCCGTCGGGATTTTTTCGATACAGTATTTGCCGACCAAAGAATTCACCGATCATTCGCCTAGGGCTGAACGCAGTTTTGAAGAGTCCGCTGAAGGATCATTGGATATGGGTCAAATATTCACTTCAGTAGTTCCTAAATTATTTGGATTCATCGACGGAGCAGGGGATCAATCTTTGCCTTGGCATCTGAAAGGTGCTGAAAACAAATATTATTTATATTGGGATACATCATTTTATTTCGGTATAACAGCTCTCATGCTCGGTTTGTTTGGAGCGGCAAGACGATATAAAACCCGTGAGGGAGCGTTCTTTAAGTTCATTGCAATTTTCGGGCTGTTGTTCGCTTGGGGCGACAATTTTATCATATATGAAATGTTTTACAATCTGCCGTTTTTCGGTTTGCTGAGAATTCCGGCGAGAATAATGTTCTTCGCCGTAATCGGATTCAGTGTTTTGGCAGGCTTCGGTTTTGATGAATTACGTAAATCAACTTCGACGGAACACATGTCTGATCTTGTCAAATCGACATTTTCTCTTGATGAATTACGAAAAAAAGCTAATAAGAATTTCTTGATTGTATTTGGTATAACTTTCGGTTCTGTTCTGCTTGTTACGATATTAGCGGCAACGGGAGTTTTGTCGGCATTACCCGGAATTGCAACACCGGAAAAATTTGTTTCGGCAGTTTCAAGCTACGGAGAAACAGCGTTAATAATTGCTCTAATAATAACCATAGTTGCCTATCTAATCGCGAAAAGATTGCTCAATCCGCTTGTCGGAGGATTAATAATTCTCGTCGTCGCTTTCAGTGATTTATATATCGCAGGTTCGTCGTTCAATGCAAGTCCGCGCAGTCCTGAGGACTCTTATAAAATCAGCGCGCAGATGAAAGAATTGTTCACACCAAAACTGCCGGATGACATTTTCAGAGTCTCCATGCGTCACTACAGCCCGAGTTATACCGCAATGCTCAGGAATCAGGGTGTGATTGATGACATCATGTTGATTGAAGGATATAATCAGTTGATAATGAAAAGACTAAGCTCTGCAGCTCCCGACAAAAAGACTACACATGACTTATTCAATGTCAAATATGAAATTGCATTGGATCAACAGCGTCGAGGGTTCACATTTGTCGAACGTCCCGGATATTATCCAAGAGCATGGATGGTTCACAAGGCAATTGATTTGCCGGCTGACCAAGTACAAGCAAAAATGAAAGAAGGCGGGATCGACTATCTGAACGAAGTTGTTCTTGAGCAAGAAGCTGATTTGTCTTTATCCGGAGCGATAAACGCCGCCGATAAAGTCGAATGTTTGGAATACAATGCAAATGATTTCAAATACAAAGTTAATGCTGAATCAGACGCTGTCATGTGCTTCAGCGAAGTTTGGTATCCGGCGTGGAAAGCTTATATTGACGGCAAGCCGGCAGATATTCTGCATGCGAATTATACTTTCAGAGCCGTCGCCGTTCCGGCAGGTGAGCATATCGTAGAAATGCGCTATGAATCTGACACTTACGCCACAGGTAAATGGATTAGTATTATTACATTGCTGCTAAGTTTGGGCGGATTGGTATTTGTGAAGATCAGAAAAAAAGATTGATAGATTAATTAAAAAGATTGATAGATTAATTATGATCGTGCCTGAGACGTCCAAATTGGGCGTCTCTACGAAATACGCCTTGTGCAAAAAACGTCCGGTCGGAACTCCTCTTCACACAAGATCGTATCCCCTAAAGCCGCTATTATTAATATTTTATGAATTCCGTCGGTTAATTAAAAATAATATTTTACCAAATACGACTTAACTCTAATAAAGTTCGCAAAATTGGTATTTGTGCCACGGACTTAATCTGACTAGAAAATAAATATTTATTTTATGATATAAAATCAGGAGAAAAAATATGTCAAAAGTACTTCCGGCAAACGACGCAAATTGGCAGGCAGATGTGCTTGATTCACAGGTTCCGGCATTGGTTGATTTCAGCGCCGTATGGTGCGGTCCTTGCAAAATGATTGAACCCCATGTAATTGCTCTGGCTGATCAGTATGACGGTAAAGCTAAATTTTTTAAATGCGATGTCGATCAGGCTCAGCAGACAGCTATGAAATACGGAATTCGTTCTATTCCCGCAATCATGATTTTCAAAGACGGACAAGTAGTTGAAAATATAATCGGCGCTGTTCCCAAAGGTCAAATAGAAGACGCTTTGAAAGCACATTTATAAGACTTCCTTCCATTAGGAATGATGGATTATATTGTTCAGGCATCTTCCTTTTTTTGAATAGTTTTGAAAAAGGGATTGTGTCTGATTTTGTTTAATAAAGAATAAATTATATCTTAGATTTTGATTTTAACTAAATCTTGGTTATAATGGTAGAATTAATAATTGAAATTTTTTAGAAGTAGTAAATTCTATATAAGGAAAAGAGAATGAGCGCAACGATTTTAGATGTATACGCAAGGGAAATATTAGATTCACGAGGAAATCCAACAGTTGAAGTGGAAGTTGTCCTCGATGACGGTTCAATAGGAATTGCTGCAGTCCCGTCCGGCGCAAGCACGGGGGAACATGAAGCACACGAACTCCGTGACGGCGACAAAGACCGCTACCTTGGTCAAGGCGTTGAAAAAGCAGTTGAAAGTGTCAACAGCGAAATAGCTGATGCTCTCGAAGGTCTTGACGCTTCGGAACAGATTCAGATAGATTCAATCCTATGTGATCTCGACGGAACAAAAAACAAATCAAGGCTTGGCGCGAACGCGATTCTCGGCGTTTCTTTGGCAGTTGCCAAAGCGGCGGCGGATTCATACATGATGCCGTTGCACAAGTATATCGGCGGTATTTACTCAAGCGTATTGCCGGTTCCGATGATGAACATCCTCAACGGCGGCAAACATGCCGACAACACTGTTGATATTCAGGAATTCATGATTATTCCTCACGGCGCTCCTACTTTCCGCGAAGCTCTCAGAATGAGTGCGGAAGTATTCCATACATTGAAAAAGGTTTTAAAAGACAAAGGCTATTCAACAGCAGTCGGCGACGAAGGCGGATTTGCTCCTTCTTTGAAATCCAACGAAGAAGCTTTCGACTTGATTCTCGAAGCTATTGAAAAAGCAGGATATAAACCGAGAGAAGATTTCTTGCTCGCTATTGATACAGCTTCCAGTGAAATGATGGAAGACGGAAAATATAAAATGTTCAAATCGAGCGGGGAACTTAGAACTTCAGACGAGATGATCCAATGGTACGTAGATCTCTGCGAAAAATATCCTTTGGCATCAATCGAAGACGGTCTCGACGAAAACGATTGGGAAGGTTGGAAGAAATTAACTGACGTGCTTGGCGATAAAGTTCAGCTCGTCGGTGATGACTTGTTTGTGACAAATCCTGACTTCCTCGCAAAAGGAATCACGGAAGGTGTCGCAAACTCTATTCTTATAAAAGTAAATCAGATTGGTACGCTTACAGAAACTTTGGACGCTATCAATCTGGCACACAGAAACGGTTATACTACCGTGATCTCTCATCGTTCAGGCGAAACAGAAGATACAACAATAGCTGATTTGTCTGTTGCCGTTAATGCGGGACAGATAAAAACAGGCTCTTTATGCAGGACTGACAGAATCGCTAAATACAATCAGCTTCTTCGTTTAGAAGAATTGCTGGGTGATGACGCGATATATGCGGGAGAATCTGAATTCTCCTTCTACGAATAAATATGTTCAACAATACAACTTGAATCACATGATAGTATTCGGAACAGACGGATGGCGCGGCCTGATCGCGCGTGATTTTACATTTGAAAATCTTCAATTCGTAGCTCTTGCTACAGCAAGATTTGTCAAAAAGAACTTTGACGGCAATCTGGCGGTAGTCGTCGGATATGATACGAGATTCTTTTCAAAAGAATTTGCCGAAGAAACAGCTAAAATTCTTGCTTGGCAAGACATTGTGGTGCATTTGACCGACAAGTTCGCATCAACTCCGCAGGTGTCTTTTCATACCAAGCAAAAAGGCGCATGCCTCGGAATAGTTATAACGGCAAGCCATAATCCTCCGGAATACAACGGATATAAGGTCAAAGCAAGCTTTGGCGGGCCCGCGACACCGGAACAAATTGAAAAACTCGAAGCAGAACTGAAAAAAGTAGTAAGTCGTCCGCCTAAGTTTAAATTCAAAGATATGGACTCATATATTGAGACTCGCAAAATTCGATTGTTCAACGCCAAGGAATCTTACTTGAGATATATCAGAAAGAAGATAAACCTGGACGCAATCAAAAAAGCAGGATTTAAGATATTGTATGAACCAATGTACGGCGCGGGTTTGAATCTCATGAAGGAATTATTGCCTGATTCAGATGAAATTCACGGTGAATTGAATCCCTCTTTCGGCGAAATAGATCATCCCGAACCTATTCAGGAAAATATTCTTGATATGATGGATATGATAACTGCCGAGGGCTATGATGTCGGACTTGCTACTGACGGCGATGCCGATCGCATGGGCGCGGTAGATCACGAAGGTAATTTTGTGGACTCACACAGAATCTTTATGATCTTGATGAAGTATCTCTATGAGAAAAAGAAAAAACGCGGCTCGGTTGTCAAAACCGTATCGCTGACTTCTATGGTAGATATGTATTGTGAACAGCAGGGTCTCAAGTTGCATGAAACTCCGGTAGGATTCAAGCACACGGCAAAACTGATGAGTGAAGAAAAAGTTCTTATCGGCGGTGAAGAGTCAGGCGGACTCGGTACTGCCATGCACATCCCCGAACGTGACGGAGTTTTCAACTCATTGCTTCTTTTGGAAGTTATGGCTGTTGAAGGCAAGTCTCTGAAAGACCTATGCGAAGATTTGGATCATGAATTCGGCAGACACCGCTATATGCGTCGTGATTTCAAAGTTACTCCCCAAGTCAAAAAATCAATACTTGCAGCATGCAAGAAAAAGCCGACTGCTCTCGGTAGATTCCCGATTGAAAGAACTCAGACTACTGACGGGTATAGATTCTTTGTCAAAGGCGGCTGGTTGCTTATCAGAGCGTCAGGCACCGAACGACTGATCAGATTCTATTCAGAAGCGAAATCCATGAGCATGGTAAACGAACTGCTCGACGAAGGAACAAAACTCAAGTAATAGCTCGATCCGAGTATGAAAACTCAAAGGCGAGATTGCACAATGCGGTCTCGCCTTTGTTGTATTAGGTCTATGATAGAAAAATATTTAAAATTA
>JAQIDA010000021.1 GCA_027858275.1 Candidatus Kapaibacterium sp.
ATTATTCTATTTTGACGCATGGCTTGATGATTTTTTATTATACATACGGTTTAGTAACATAAATATAATAAATTCATACGGTTATCAAGCCGTATTTTTTTTATCCCGGACAGTAGTGAGATTATATATGTGTGATAATGAGACCCTTTTTGAATATGGTGGCTTCACGGAAATGCTTGAAAAAGTTAAGCCCACTTTCGATAAAATTGGACTAAAAATAAATATCAACAATCACTTTGAAGAGTGGAATGACGAAAAGGCTTGGTTGAATCATCGAATAACAATTAATGGTACGGATTACACCATATTCAAAAACTTCAAATATTACGGCTGGGGCGAAGCTGTAGCTCGATTTGCACAAATTGTTAATCAAGAAGCAGAAAAACAATCAGTTGAAGAGAGGATTTATTTGGCTCACGGCGGAAACGACGGATTTATGATTTTTCTTACTAAAGAACTATATCAATATATCTACAGCGTTCACAACGACAAACTATCTAAACCATTGGAAGTCGGTGAATGGATGAATGTTATGCAAGTAAAGCCAATGAGTTATGATTAGAGGATATCCGCAGCGGCGGTTTGGAGAGCAACTTAATAGATATGAAGAGATATTCAAACTGCTATGTTAATCTTTCAATATATCAATCAGCTTAATATTCATATAAATTGTTTCTCTGCCGATTTTTCTTGATTCCAAAATATTGATTTCTTCTAATTTCTTCAAATATCTTGAAGCAGTTTTTCTTTCAACTTTTAAGCGGCTTACTACATTTTCAATTTTAGAATATGGATGCTCAAAAAGTAGTTCTATCAGCTCTTTCTGATATACTTTCGAGGCATTAGTTTTTGCGATATTTATTGTTTCGCTAAGCAGCTCGCTGATTGAATTAATCTTGCTGATAGTTTTTTTCGAGGTTTTTTCTATAGCTTTTAGAATATACAAAATATAATCTTCCCATTGATCCTTACGGTTAACTGCATTCAGATATTTGTAGTATTCAGATTTGTGACCGTTAATATAAGAACTCAGATAAAGTATTGGGATATCTAAATATCCGTTTAGAACCAAATGCAAAATATTTAGTATTCTCCCGGCTCTGCCGTTGCCGTCATAAAATGGATGAATGCTTTCAAATTGATAGTGCAATACAGCTAAATTGATCAAAGCCGGTAAGTTATTCTGCTTAAGGTTGAAATGCTCTAAGAAATTGCTGAGCAAATCCAAAATTTCATCTTTCATTTGCGGCGGAGTATATACGATCTCTCCGGTTTTGTCATTTTTCAAGACTGTTCCCGACTGACTTCTTATTCCGGCATCATTCTCAATTATGATTTTCTGAATTTCAATAATATCTTCTAATCTCAAGAATCCTTGTTTTTGAATTATATCAAATCCAAAAAACATTGCCCTTCTGTAATTAATAACTTCTTTTACGTTGGTCGCTTGTTTCCCGGGTGTTGACAAAGCCGTGTAGAGTTCATCTTGAGTCGTAATAATATTTTCTATTTCAGAACTGTCCTTAGCTTCTTGCAGCATAAGCGCATTAATAAGCATGGTCTGATTAGGAATTGTTTTGGCAATACCTTTCAATTCTCCTAAGAGATTTGAGGTTTTGTCTAATTGCCTTAGAATTTTGAGGGTTTCGACTTTTTCTCTTGCAACCGGTAATTTTTCAAGCATTTTCATTTGGATTGTTTTGTCCCATATCATTCTAACATGTACACAAAATAAGAAAATTGTCCCATATATGCAAAACATGAGACATTTTGTCTCATATTTAGGTGCAAACATATGAGTTATAAATTGAGGAAAGCCGCGGCGGCGGATCGGCATTTGAACTACTCTAATCATCCCCATCCCTGGTTCAGTCAGCCTATATCTCCTGACTAACTTCCGCGAAAACATCTTCCGTTTCGCAAATCCGCACGGTTAATTTACTGATATTTCCATATTTTTTGAACAGTAGGGTCAGATTGTCTAAAAAATAGACTGCGAGGTTTTCGGCTGTGGTATGAAAATCAAAAACTACATGTTTGAAAT
>JAQIDA010000052.1 GCA_027858275.1 Candidatus Kapaibacterium sp.
AATATAGAGGGCGTTTTCTTTGAAGCAAAATTTATATCACAAATTTCTTCAGTCAAATTGATTCTTACTATTAATGAGTGAATTTTCCTTAACTTTGTTTTTTATAGGTGTCGGCATGCATACAAAGTAAAAGTGCATTAGCTTTGGGCCTTTATTAATCATTATCCCATAGGGTTTCGATAAATTATTGAACGGGATTAAAAAAGGTTGAATCATGCAATTTAAAGATCTGAAAATTATTGAGCCGATATTAAAGGCACTAAAAGAAGAAAAATATTCTGTGCCTACTGCTATTCAGGAAAAAGCGATTCCGCTTATATTGAATCGAAAAGATGTGTTGGGCAGTGCTCAAACCGGAACCGGTAAAACGGCCGCTTTTGCTATTCCAATCCTGCAACACTTATACCTTGATCGCCAACAAAACAACAGCCCGCGCAAGATTAACTCACTCATCATTACTCCCACGCGCGAATTAGCAATTCAAATCGGAGAGAGTTTCTCTACTTATGGGAAATTTACCGGGATAAGAAACACCGTTGTTTTTGGCGGAGTTAACCAACGTTCGCAAACTGACGCTCTTCGCAGAGGTGTCGATGTCCTTGTAGCCACACCGGGAAGACTTTTGGATCTGATGGATCAGGGTTTCATACGCTTGAAAGACGTTGAATATTTTGTGCTGGATGAAGCTGACCGGATGCTCGACATGGGTTTTATTCATGATATTAAAAAGATCATCGAAAAATTACCAAACAAGCGTCAGTCATTATTTTTCTCGGCAACGATGCCGCAGAACATCGTAGTGCTTTCGAAGAAAATTCTGATAAATCCTATAAAAGTACAAGTAAGTCCTGTTTCTTCAACAGCCGATACGATCACCCAATACCTGTATTATACCAATAAATCAACCAAGAAAGATTTGCTGATTCATATTCTTAAGGATCGAAAAATTACTCAGGTATTATGGTTTTCCAGGACAATACCTGGTTCTGAAAGAATTTCCCGTGTTCTGAAATAGAATAAAATTAATACGGCAGCCATTCATGGCGACAAATCCCAGAATCAACGGCAAAAAGCTCTGAAAAGCTTTAAAGACGGTGAAGTAAGGGTGTTGGTAGCAACTGATATTGCCGCAAGAGGTATTGATATAGACAAACTAAAATACGTCATTAATTATGATATTCCGAATTTAGCAGAAACCTATGTTCACAGGATCGGCAGAGCAGGCAGAGCGGGAGATGAAGGTAATTCAATTTCTATTTGTGAGCCGGAAGAAAACACGTATATAAAAGACATCGAAAAATTAATAAGGCGGAAAATAGAAGTAGTAAAAGACAATCCCTTTCCGCAAACGGACAAGCCTATGTCAGCGGCTGAAAAGAAAGAATCTGAAAAAGAGAAGAACAAGAGAAAACAGGAATTCTTTGCAGCGAGAAAGAAAAGAGAAAGCAGACCGGGTTCTTCGAGGTATGGCAGAGGGAGATAAGGCAATTTCGAATTACGAATATTTCAGATGTGAGAGAAACGTCAAATAAATATTTTTAAAAACTATCAACGAGTATCAAAATGGAATTCAAAATTGAAAACAGTCCGGTCTTTACAACTTTGACAATTCAAATGGCAAATGCTGAGCAATTCAGGGCAGAAGCCGGTGCTATGGTGTCTATGTCGCCGACAATTACACTCGAGGCAAAAAAATCAGGCAAAGGTCTTTTAGGTACAATGAAAGCAGCCGTCGGTGGTGAATCATTTTTTGCTTCTTTATTCACCGCAAGCGGAGGCAACGGCGAACTCATTCTCGCACCTGCTGCTCTCGGAGATATTGTCAAGCTCGAAATGAGCGGTCAAACAATTTTTGCGCAAGGCGGCGCATATTTGGCCGGCTGCACGAATCTTAACCTCTCTACTCAGGGTTCTTTAAAAGGAATGATGTCGGGAGAAGGTATGTTTTTGCAGAAAATAACGGGTAGCGGGGTATTGTTTCTGAACTCATACGGTGGAATTATTGAAAAAACTCTCGCTCCCGGGGAAACATATATAGTTGATACCGGACATATTGTCGCATTCGAAGAGTCAGTTCAGTATAAAATCAGAAAAGCCTCAAAAGGGCTCTTCTCAAGCATGGCTTCAGGTGAAGGTCTTGTTAGCGAGTATTCAGGCCCGGGTAAAATATGGATGCAGACAAGGAACCTATCAGCTTTCGCTCAGATACTGACGAAATTTATATCGACTAAATAAAGGCGACGGATACCTCCGGTGCGAATAGCAACAGAATAGAAAAAGGAACAGGGTGTTAAAACTGTTCCTTTTTTGATTCTGTACAATTTGTCTATGTAGGGTCAGTATTGAAGAATTGCGAGTTTATAATCATTTATGATAGATACATAAACAAATGTTCTCTATTGCCACTCAATAGTTCCTTTAGCATCTA
>JAQIDA010000063.1 GCA_027858275.1 Candidatus Kapaibacterium sp.
GAACAGTTTGTCCGTTCATTCGTTTTGTGGCATGTCGCCAATTTAAAGATTCGATTATATTCATTTTAATTTCATTTTCATAATATTCAACTCTAATTACTACGTTAGCCACGGCTAAATAATATTTTTAGTGTCTGTCTCCAATTAATATCTCGTTTTATCCCTTGAAATGCTTAATTTTGCTGATGTTGAAACGAAAATAATATATTGTTAATCATAATTTCGGGATATTAAATGTATAAACTGGAAACAATCATCTCATTGGCAAAGCACAGAGGCTTTGTTTTTCAGTCGTCAGAAGTTTACGGCGGACTCAACGGATGTTGGGATTACGGTCCTCTCGGCGTAGAATTGCTCAAAAATTTAAAAAAAGAATGGTGGAAAGCAATGACTTATCGCGACGATGTGGTAGGTTTGGACGCCTCTATCCTTATGCACCCAAAAGTTTGGGAAGCCAGCGGTCATTTGACTCAATTCTCCGATCCGATGATCGATAACAAAACAAGCAAAGCTCGCTATAGAGCAGATAACTTGATTGAAGAATTTATTCAGAAACTTCGCAAAAAGAAAAAAACAGACAAAGCAGATACACTCGAACAGAAACTTGCCGAAGTCAAAGAATTATCAGGTTATTATGATTTGATAATTGAATACGGAATCGGCTGTCCGGTATCAGGTTCAAAGGAATGGACCGAAGTTCGTAATTTTAATTTGATGTTCAAGACATTTCTCGGACCTCTGGAAGACAGCAAAAGCGTAGTATACTTACGTCCCGAAACAGCGCAGGGTATATTTGTAAATTTCAAAAACGTGATGGAAACAGCGCGGATGAAAGTTCCTTTTGGTATAGCTCAGATCGGCAAAGCATTCAGAAATGAAATCAATACGAAAAACTTCCTGTTCAGAACTCGTGAATTCGAGCAAATGGAAATGCAATTCTTTGTAAAACCCGGTGACGACACTGAATGGTATGATTACTGGAAACAGACACGTCATGATTGGTATGTCACTATGGGAATGAATCCTGAATCAATTAAATTCAAAGATCATGATAAATTGGCTCATTATGCCAATCGCGCTGTTGATATTGAATATAATTTCCCGTTTGGTTGGGGCGAAATAGAGGGTATTCATTCAAGAACAGATTTCGATTTACAGGCACATCAAAAATTCTCGGGCAAAAAATTCGAATATGTTGACACCGTAAACAAAGACAGGTTTGTTCCTTTTGTTGTAGAAACATCAGGCGGAGTATCCCGTTCATTGATGGCCTTCCTGTGTGATGCTTATACGGAGGAAGAAATTACAAATGACAAAGGCAAAACTGAATCACGTACAGTTCTTAAATTTCATAAAAAATTAGCGCCGGTTACAGCAGCAGTTTTCCCGCTTGTTAATAAAAACGGAATGCCCGAAGCCGCACGCAAAATCTACGAAGATTTGCAAAAACATTTCAAAGTGCAGTACGACACATCCGGTGCAATAGGAAGACGTTACCGCCGTCAAGATGAGATAGGAACTCCTTTCTGTTTGACTGTAGACGGACAGACTCTCGAAGACGGTACAGTCACGGTTCGCGAACGCGATTCAATGCTGCAGGAAAGAGTAAACGGAGAAAACATTGTCAAATATATTTACGACAAAATGCTCTAATGCATCTTGCCGTACAGGTAAGAAATGAAATACAAGATTTCAATTATTATATCGGTTGCGCTGTTGTTGTCATTTTTGACGACATACGCAACCGATTCTTATTATTACAAGGTCAACAAAGCTTTTGAAGTATTTGGTGAGTTTTTTCGAGAAATAACAACCAACTATGTAATTGATGTTGATCCTGAATACCTGATGAACAAAGGCATTGAAGGAATGCTTGCTGATCTTGATCCCTACACTGTCTACATGAGCAAAGAAGAGACTGACGATATAGACATAATCACTAACGGTAAATATACAGGATTTGGTATCACTGTTGCCGAACGTGACAGTATGATTGCGATTGTTGACATTATGGACGGCTTTTCGGCGCAAAGGACGGGGCTAAGAATCGGAGATCGCATCTATAGTATTAACTCTGAGAACATGGTCAACAAAACTCCGGCAGATCTTAGAAAATATTCTCGGGGGAAAATCGGTGAAAGCGTAAAAATGAGAATTCTCAGAGGTAAAATGTCAGATACGATTAATCTTGATCTGGCAAGAGAAGAAATCAAACTCAAGAATGTAACATGTGCCAAGATAATCGATGATCAATACGGATATATAAAAATTGAGAGATTCGCGCGTAAAACCGCGGCGGAAGTAAGAACCGCCCTATATAAATTCAAACGGCAAATCGAACTCAGGGGAGTAATAATTGATTTGCGCGACAATCCCGGCGGCTTGCTTGAAGCATCAGTAGAAGTCGCGGAAATATTCCTGCCTGTTAACAGTTTGATTGTTACTACGCGAGGCAGAGCTAACGGATACGGAAATGTAAGAGAATATAATTCTGTAATAGAACCGATGATGCCTGAAATACCGTTGGCGGTGTTGATTAACGGCGGCAGTGCAAGCGCATCGGAGGTTCTGGCGGGATGTTTTCAGGATCTCGACAGAGCTGTTGTGCTCGGTGAAACATCGTACGGGAAAGGCTTAGTACAAACAGTAGTGAGCTTGCCGCATGACAATTCACTAAAGATAACTACAGCGCGATACTATACTCCGTCCGGCAGATGCATACAAAAATATGAGTATCATGACAGAGAGAAACAGCAAATCGTCAAAGCTGACAGTATCGTGTTTTTGACAAGAGCAGGCAGGGAAGTTGTTGAAGCTCTCGGCATAATCCCTGATTCAGTTATTAAGGCCGAAGTTAATCCTAAAATACTCAATGAAATTACAAGCTCAGGAGTTCTGTTTGATTTTGCCTCGGACTATTGCACAGGTATTGATTCCCTTGAAGAAGATTTTGTCGTAAACAAAGTTATCTTGTCTATATTCCACAAATACTTATTGTCAGCAGATTTTATTGATATTACTGAAATCGGAAATAATCTCAGCAAATTAAGAGAGATTTCCTCAGACGGGGATTATTCCGAAGAAACAAGGAACGATATAAAACTTATCGGCGAGCAATTTAAAAAAGACGAGATAAGCCAAATCAAAAAACATGGCGTAAAACTGTCCAAGCTTCTTGATTATGAGATCAGCAGACGTTTTTTCTCACATAAAACTATGATGGAGAGAATCATTAGAACCGACGGTCTTGTCAAAACTGCTTCGGAATTACTCGGAGACCGGAAGTACAAAACTATACTTTCAATCAATCAAAAATCTGTTTTAGACGTTGATAATGATTAACTGTCTTAGATGGTTTTTTCTAAAAAACTAATAAATTTGGCAATTGCTTATTGCTGACCACAATACAGAATTTTATCTTTCGTCGTGTAGTCTGTTTCGTAGGTTGAAACAATCAAAATAAAATTGATCAAAACAATAAACATAAATATCATAATATAATGGATTATTATCATGATTTTTTCACAAGCCGAGGGTAGTGCATGAGAATTACTAAACAATATACAAATCGTGAATCTCAATCACTTGATAAGTACCTTCAGGAAATAGGACGAGTTGAGCTCCTCAAACCAAATGATGAAATTGTTCTTGCCCAAGCGATCAAAAAAGGCGGATTCCTCGGAAATCAAGCTTTGGAAAGACTCGTTAAAGCAAATCTTCGCTTCGTCGTTTCGGTTGCTAAGCAGTATCAGAATCAAGGGCTGTCGCTCGGCGATCTGATCAATGAGGGCAATCTTGGGCTTATAAAAGCTGCCAAGCGTTTTGATGAAACACGAGGTTTTAAATTTATCTCTTATGCCGTATGGTGGATTCGTCAATCAATCTTACAGGCTCTTGCCGAACAGTCGAGAATAGTCAGATTGCCGCTCAACAGAGTCGGTGCTTTGAATAAAATCGGCAAAAAATTCAGCGAGCTTGAACAAAAATACGAACGTGAACCTACCGCTGCGGAAATCGCGGAACAGCTCGAAATGAGCGTTCCCGAAATAGCTGAAACTATCAAAATATCAGGTCGTCACTTATCTGTTGACGCTCCTTTCGTTCAGGGCGAGGACAATCGTTTACTCGATATTTTGCCCAACGAAATGCAGCCGCCGCCCGATTCCGAATTGATTCGTGAATCATTGCGTGTGGAAGTAAAACAGGTGTTGACAACTCTTTCTCAAAGAGAAGCCGAAGTTATCAGATACTATTTTGGTCTGGACGGACAGTGCTTAACTCTTGAGGAAATTGGCGAAAAATTCAATCTTACACGCGAACGTGTACGCCAAATAAAAGAAAAAGCTATTCGCAGATTGCGTCACGCGTCTCGATCAAAAGCTTTGAGAACCTATTTGGGTTGATGATTAGTCCGGTTCAAATAATGATATTTATTTGAATTATTTGTTGAATTCATCCGATGACTTTGGATATAATCAAAATGTCATCGGATGTTTTTTTTGTTTAATAGATTTACCATTTTTGAACAAGGGAGCATGCTCCCTTGTTCAGGAGAAGAACAATCAGGAAGAATAATGACCAATATATCTACAGAAAAGAATAAATCGCGACCGGAAAGACGACCGGAATGGTTGAAAATTAAAACTCCCGGTGGCAAAAACTTTTCTAAAATAAAAACTATGATGCGCTCCAAATCTCTTCACACTGTCTGTGAAGCGGCGAGGTGTCCTAATATTAGTGAATGTTGGAGTTGCGGAACGGCAACATTTATGGTGCTCGGCGACCAATGTTCAAGATCATGTCGATTTTGCGCTATAAAAACAGCCGATCCGTATACGCCCGATCCCGATGAACCTTCAAAAGTAGCTGAATCCGTGAAGATGATGAAATTGCGTCATGCCGTAATCACCTCTGTTACTCGCGACGACCTGCCCGACGGCGGCTCAACTTTCTGGGCAATCTTAATTAAGAAAGTCAGAGAAGTCAATCCGGATACAACTATAGAAGTGCTGATTCCGGATTTCAACGGCGAACATAGCGATATTATGAAAATCATTAACGCGAATCCGGATATTCTCAATCACAATATCGAAACAGTTCCGAGAATTTATTCTAAAGTTAGACCTCAAGCGGATTATCAACAGTCTCTCGATCTGCTGAAATTAGCCGCTGAAAAGGGCATGAGAACAAAATCCGGAATAATGGTAGGACTTGGCGAAGAAAAAGCGGAAGTTATTGAAGTTATGAAGGACCTCCGGGCGGTCGGCGTAAAGATACTGACTATAGGCCAATATCTTCAGCCTAACAAAGAATTATTGCCCGTCAGTCGATTTGTACATCCCGACGAGTTTGCTGAATATCGCGAGGCAGGCCTTGCCATGGGTTTTGAGCATGTTGAATCAGCTCCCTTGGTTCGAAGCTCATATCATGCTGATAATCACGTAGAACGCAAAGATGTGTGACAGCAAAAAAATAAAGATCACAGTACTGGGCAGCGGAACCTCTTCGGGAGTTCCGACTATCGGCTGTGACTGTCCCGTTTGTACTTCTGACGACTCGCATGACAAGCGTTTGAGATCCTCAATTCTGGTTGAATCTGCTACTACAAGAGTGTTGATTGATACATCTCCCGACTTCCGACAGCAAATGCTCAGGCATAATATTAAAAGCTTAGATGCCGTGTTGTTTACTCATTCACACTTCGATCATATCGGAGGATTTGACGATATCCGAGCGATTAATTATCATACTCACCGTCCCTTGCCCATATATTTGAATGAAGTGACACTCGAAAACCTCAAACGAACATTCTATTATTCTTTTGAGCAACCGGAACAACTCGGCGGCGATGTTCCGATGGTTGAGATCAATATCATCAATGACAGATCCTTTCGAATCGGCGATATTGATATTACTCCGATTAAATTGCTGCATGGAAAAATGCATGTACTCGGTTATCGTATCAATGACTTCGCTTATTGTGTTGATACAAATAATATACCCGATGAATCTTATGCTAAACTTAAAAATCTTGAAGTCTTGATTATCGACGCTTTGAGATATACTACACATCCAACTCACTTTTCAGTCGCGGAAGCTTTGTCTGAGATTGAAAAAATAAAACCTCAACAATCGTATTTGACTCATATTGCGCATCAGATTATGCACAGTGATCTAGACAAGAAACTCCCGGGAAATACCAATATCTCCTTTGATGGTTTGCAAATTCAGGTATAATTCATTATTATTGATTTTTGCGAACAAACTGAAAATATTTTGAATTTCTCATCTATCCCAAAATCTGAAAAACAATATGAAATTAAAAAAGATTCCTCTTCATACCCGGATTGTGATTGCGTTGATTCTCGGTGCAGTCTTCGGAGCTTTCTTCAGTGTCGATCACTATAAATTAGAAATTCAATATTATGACGGAACAGCTGAACAGAGCAAAATCGCGAAAAATTGGACATCGTTTGATTTAACTTCATCAGAGGGAGATCAACACTCGACAGCTTCTTTCGGCAAAGATGACCAGATTCAGATTTTGAAATATGTTGAGACCGAGAAGAAAAAAGGACAGACTGTTTCTGCTGAAATCCTGTACGGGAACGCGGATAAAATAAAAATTGATAGTATTATTTCTGTCCAAAAAATTGGAACAATCGCTACATATATCAGACCGCTCGGAACTTTGTTCATAAGATTGTTGAGCTTTCTTGCCATTCCTCTGGTAATCTCGTCTCTGATTATTGGCGCAGCCAGCCTTGGTGATATAAAAAAACTCGGTCGAATTGGAGGGAAGACACTTGCAATTTATATTACGACAACGGCGATAGCTATAACAATCGGGCTTGTCGCCGCAAATGTTATTGAGCCGGGTATGAAAGTAGATGAACATTCTAAAAATAGATTAGCGGGAGCTTATCAAGAGGAAAGCGCAGAAAAAATGGTGCAAAAACTTGATGTAGACGTACTTGATTTTCTTGTAAATATAGTCCCGAGGAATCCAATTAAAGCCATGGCTACCGGTAATATGCTTCAAATAGTCTTTTTCGCGGTTATGTTTGGAGTCACTCTGACATTTGTGCAAAAGCAATATTTCGATGCCGTCTCCGGATTTTTCAACGGGGTGAGCGAGACCATGATTAAAATGGTCGATTTTGTGATGGCAATCGCTCCTTACGGAGTTTTCGCGATAATGGCGGCAACTATTGCCGATTTCGGTTTTGAGATCATTATGACGCTTTTTTGGTACATGGCGGCAGTTATCGGAGGATTGATGCTTCAGACACTTGTTTTGTATCCAATGATGGTGAAATTTATCGGAAAAATGAGTCCCCTGAAGTATTTAAAAGGTATCAGAAATGCCCAAATTATTGGGTTTAGTACAAGTTCCAGCGCGGCCACTTTACCTGTGACAATGGAGTGTGCTGAGAAGAATCTCGGTTTGCCGAAGCAAATATCAGGATTTGTCCTGCCGCTCGGTGCGACGATTAATATGGACGGGACCGCTCTTTATCAGGGAGTAGCTGCAGTATTTATCGCCCAAGTATTCGGTATCGATTTATCTTTGACTCAGCAATTGACAGTTGTTTTCACTGCTGTTCTTGCCTCAATCGGCACAGCTCCGGTTCCGGGTGTAGGACTTATTATGTTAGTCATGATTTTGCAGGCGGTGAATATTCCGCCGGAAGGAATAGCTTTGATTCTCGGTGTAGATCGAATTCTTGATATGTGCAGAACAGTAACGAATGTTTCAGGCGATGTAGCCGTGGCCGTATCTGTAGCCGGCAGCGAAATGAAAAGAGAAATCAAAATATAATATTTTAGAAGGAAGCGTCACGCCAGCGCAGAATTTGCCAATCTTCGGAGGCGTCTTTTCTGACGATTAAAAAATTTGCTGTCCCGTCAACAGAAACTTGATCTGAAGCAGAAAATGATACCGTTAAAGAATAGTTTCGATATATGTCTTTCATTATCACACCGTCGATTGTATCAGTAATAGCCTGTGAGATTTCAAACCAAACAAGATTCAATCGCTGAGTACCTCTAAACATACTGGCAGTAGAAGCCATTTCCTCATCTCGTCCCCATGTGACAAAATCATCTAAGTCGTATGGTTTGTGACTAAATGTAAAATCAGCTGCTATTAGTTTGCCGTAAACAACTGTATCTTGGAAAATATAAGAGTATTTGAAATTTTGGAACAGTCCTTCAACTGTTTTTTGATCGCCCAACACGGCATTTTCATTTTGAATGTCGGAGAGCCCCGGGGCAAATGGATTGCTACAGGCAGAAAATAAAACAGAAAAACCTATTAATCCTGCCAAAGCAATAATTATATGTATTTGAGGTGTTTTTTGCACAACAACAATCTTTTATGACAAATGTTTGATTATATAAACTGTAGTGATAAAATAATATTTTATCGGCATAAAAATAGCTTATCGACAGAAATAAAACTAATATAATTTGGAACATTTGACTTTTTATCACTCAATATAGCCGTGGTTTTACTAAAACGACAGAATTATATTACAATTTTTTGATATTTGAACGTTGTTAGAACTTATATTATAATATAGACAGAACCGCTATATTTCAAAATTAAATTAAAGTGAATCAGGACAAAATATGTCGACATTAAAACTCAAATCTACAAGAAAAATCATTGTATACTTTTTATTTATCTTTATGGCATCTCTTTTTGAAACACAGGCCCAATATACTGCTTCCGATAATCCGATTGAGCAATCAAAAATGGTTTTCTTCCGCTACGGTTTTGTGGAATCCGACACATTGATCTACAAAGTAAGAGCTTTTGACAGTGTCGTTGTTGATTATGGCAAACCCTTGTTGAGGGAACGATTTGAAAAAGTCAGAATAGTATGTGATTCCGTCAATGAATCCGGACGAATGTTTCTCAGCTCAGAGTTGATTGAATTTGTAGCCTATGAAGCCGATAATAATATAAAAAAACAAAAAAGTACTGAGAGTTCATGGTTGAACAGAAAAGTGTTTTTTGAGATTGATTCACTCGGTGTAAGATATTCATCAAGCATTGCCGATGAATCAACACCCGGAATAACTGTCGGCGGAGCCTTTCAGCAACCTATTGTTTTTCCCATAGGAAAGGGACAAGCTAAGCCGAACAGAACTTGGATGTATAATTCAAAAGAATATTATCATGAAAATGCTTTTCCCGTACCTGCCGTTCAGCAATCATATCATTACCGAGCACATGAGCCTTTAGATACTCTCGGCTACAGTTGCGTTAGAATGGATTATATTATTTCTACTCAGGGTTCTGTCAAGATTATTACAGCTAAGGGTAAAATGACTGTCAGCTCTATTATTGCAGGTTTTGGTATTGCAGATTTCTCGAGTGAATATGGAGTTCCCGTTCATCATCAATCTTCTCAGGAAGTTAAATTGACTTTTCATTTGAAAGACAATAAAACAGTTCCGGGAGTACAATTTATAAATACTTATGTAACGCTTGATAAGTTTATTGCCGGATTCAGAACCGTTGAGGCGTCGGAAACTGAATAAGATTATTAGGTTTTAGAGCAAGACGAAAAGGGCAGAATTAATGATATAATTTAGCTTGTTTCTTTGTTTAGCTCAATCTGGAAGACTGTGCCTTTTCCGGGGATAGATTCTTTAACGAAAATTTTGCCGTCATGGTACTCTTCAACAATTCTTTTGCATAAGCTAAGGCCAAGCCCCCATCCTCTTTTCTTTGTAGTATATCCCGGATGAAAAACTTTTCTTTTTTGCTGCGACGTCATGCCCTTACCGTTATCGCTGACGTTAATTATGATCTTATTCTCTATAGTCGTCAGAGACAGTACGACAGTACCGTGTTTGTTTTCAATAGCTTCTGAGGCATTTTTCAATAAGTTTTCAAGTACCCATTGGAAAAGATCAATATTTATATTTGTCTCAACAACCGGGTCCAACTTTCGAACGATTTTGATTTTGCGACCGAGATGAGGGAGGCGTTTTTCAAAATAGTTGCAAACTGTCTCAATTATTACATAAAGATTCTGAATTTTCTTTTCCGGCTGAGAACCAATTTTCGAAAATCGAGTTGCAATAACATTCAATCTGTTAACATCATTTTCCATCTCGCTGACAGTTTCGACAATCAGCTTCGGATTGTCTTTGTCGTATTTTATTATTTCCATCCAAGCAAGAAGCGAAGACAGGGGAGTGCCCAGTTGATGAGCTGCCTCTTTTGCCATCCCAACCCATACTTTAGATTCTTCGTTTCGGCGAACATAACTGAAAGCAAAATATCCAATGAAAACAAACACAGAAACCATGAGTATCTCTAAGACCGGAAACCAACGTAATTGATAGATCAAGTCTGAATCAGAATAATAAATCTTAGTCAGCACCAACCCGCTCGGGTCTTTTACTTCAATAGGAGGGTATTGAGTACCCATTTGCTCAATGTAATTATTAAAAAATTCTGTCTGCTCATCGAATGACATATTTGAATCGATTTCAACATTTATCGAGTACATATCATAGGGATACTGTGCCTTATCCTCAACATCGGCAAGGATAACAGGAAATTTGATTGAAGGCATTATCGTTTCGATCAAGAAAGAAAAATCATCAGCATTTGAATTGTTAGTCAGGGAACTTTTCATCAAATCAGCGTATAAATTAATCGTATTTTTTTCACGTTCAACGTTTTGGTTAACAAGGTGCTGCGCAAACATCATCACTGAAGCTACGAGGATCAGTCCGGCAAAAGCCAGAAACAG
>JAQIDA010000080.1 GCA_027858275.1 Candidatus Kapaibacterium sp.
GGATAAGGGCAGTAACATACTTGAGTGAAGGAATCGTCTTTGCCGGTACCGAAGACAAAGGAATTTATTTTACCGCTGATTTCTTATCCGTCGAAGAACTCGACCTCGCTCCCTATGCCTTAAAAATCTCCCCCAACCCGGCGAAATCCCGCGCCTCAATTTCATTCCATAATCCGGAATACTCAAACATTGAAATCGCTGTATATGATCTCTTCGGCAGAAAAGTCGCGGATGTGCATTCGGGAAATCTCGCGGAGGGCGATTATAATTTTTCGGCTGATTTGTCGGTGCTTGCCTCGGGGAGTTATTTCTTGAGATTTGGAGCCGGCGGAAGAGTCGGTAGTTTGAATTTGATTGTTGAATAATTTATTTAAATTTATACTGAAAACATTATATATAGGCTCGAACGTTTAGCTAATCAAGCGTTCGTGCTTTTTCATTGTCAATTATAATGCTTTGCAGTAATATTTGTATTTCATTATTATATGTCATTTATTATTACTATATTCATCAAAAGGTTCGCATAGCTTATATTTTTGATATTAAAGAGGTTATTATGAAAACGTTCATGCTTCCCGTTCTTGCGCTTTTCTTGCTGCTTTCCGTGAACAACGCACTTTCTCAAACCGATGAGGGATGGGAAAAAGTCGATTTCCCGGATAAAGAGGTCACACTTATATATGGTTCGTATTACGATCGTGTATTTGCTCTTACCACCGAAGCTGAGGTATACACTCTCCCGGCATACTTCTCTCCTTCTGTTGAAAAAATCAACATTAATGTGCCGGGTGTTATAAACTCTTTTGGAAATTACTCAGGCTATCAACACTATACAATATTAGTTGGAACTGATGTCGGCTTGTTCAAATATAATGTACAAACCAATGCGATTGACGAGATTCCTACTTTCAAGGAGATGAAAATAGTCCTTATAGCGTCAAATGCCGAACAGACCCTTGTCTTAAGTGAAAGCGGGCTGTTCTGCCGCGGACGAGAAGATACTGTTTGGACATTGGGTAAGCAACCCGGCACAAATGAAAAAATCACTGAAATGTCAATAGGTTTTGAATTTTCTGCATGTATCACAGACAGCGGTAATTTTTATATCAGCGGCGATCATTCATGTCAAACATGGACTAAGCCTTTTGACAATCCTGACGGCAAGCCGTTTTCTGCAATTGAATTCTCTTGGGAAAATTCAGAGTTTGTCTTAGCTTGTGATGACGGTATATACATATACAGGGATCAACCGAGGCAGGTTACAGGATTTGACGGGGGAAAAGCGAATTGTTTTGCGGCAATGACACACGGTTGTGTATCATTCGGCACAGAAAATAAAAACAAAAAGTTGCAATCTAAACTGATTGATGGTGCTAATTTTGCGATTGGAAGCAGTGAAAAAGGTGTTTACGGGTCAAAAAGCGACTGGAACGATCCTAAGACTGAGGCCGTAAACGATAATCTCGGGAATTATAATATTGTAGCATTGTCCGCATCATTCGGCCGATTATACGCAAGCACAAAAAACTCTGGAATTTATATGACAAGGTATCAATTCGGAGCGGTCAAAGAACTCGACCTCACTCCCTACGCCCTAAAAATATCTCCCAATCCGGCAAAAACTACTGCGGCAATATCATTCCATAATCCCGAGTACGCCAACATAGAAATCGCGATATACGATCTTTCCGGCAGAAAAGTAGCTGATGTGCATTCGGGGAATCTCGCTGAAGGCGATTATAATTTTTCGGCTGATTTGTCAGGGCTTGCCTCGGGGAATTATTTCTTGAGATTTGGAGTAGGCGAGAGAGTCGGTAGTTTGAGTTTGATTGTTGAGTAGGAAAATAATATTATTTCAATTATACTAAGGTTCATTATGAAAACTTTTATACTTTCTGTTTTTGCGCTTTTCTTGTTGCTTTCAGTTAATGTTTTATGTGATGTTGACAACGATTCATGGTTGAAAACTAATTTTCCGGACAAGGAAGTGATTCAGATATTCGGGAAAGAAGCAAGCGAACAAACAGCTCTGTCGCTTGACAATGAAATATACATTAAAAAAAGCATTGGCTCCAATAAGTACGAGTGGTTAAAAAAAGAATTATTTAGCGAAAACGAAATAATTAATGCGCTCAGTTATAATTATATCGGTACCGACAAAGGATTATTTTTGATATATCAGGCCGGTTATAGCATCGAGAGAGTTGATGTTGTCGGCGACATGAACATTCTTGATATTTTCGAAAGTAAGGGCGGTTACGGTACAACTTTTCTTCAGAGTCCTGAAGGGCTTTTCACTTTTACTGCTTCAGAGCTAATTGAATGTGCTTTGCCCGGTACTGACCAAGAAATAACAGCTATGGCGTTTTCCAATAACAGAACAATGTCTCTGACTACAAGCGGCGAACTATTTGTCAGTAATGACAATTGTCAAACATGGACAAAAGCAATTGAGAACCCTGAAGGTCACTTGTTTACAGCCATAAAATGGGACAACAACAATAATCATTTTATTGTTGGTTCTGACAAGGGGCTTTTTTATCTGACTGATAAATTACAAGAAGTACAGGACTATGACGGCGGGCGTGTGAATTGTATTATTGTATTGGAATATATATTTGTTTGTGAAAACCAAAGTAAAAAGAACAAACCACTTTTTACTCCATTCCCTTTAGAGGATGTTGCGGCAATAGGGACTGAAGAAAACGGCGTGTATAGTATTACCAATCAGAACGAAATCAAACAGAAAAACGACAGTTTGGGCGATTTGAATATCACAGCGTTTAGCTATGATATTATGGGAGGATACTTGTATGCGGGGACTAAAGAGCATGGTATTTACCGTACTCAAAAAGTCTATGCAGGCAGTGTCGAAGAACTCGACCTTGCCCCATACGCTCTAAAAATATTTCCCAATCCGGCAAAATCTCATGCCTCGATTTCATTCCATAATCCTGAATATGCCGAAATATCAATCGCTGTATATGACCTTTTCTGAAGAAAAGTCGCTGATGTGCATTCGGGGAATCTCGCGGAGGGCGACTATAATTTTTCGGCTGACTTGTCGGGACTTGCATCCGGGAGTTATTTCTTGAGATTTGGAGTCGGCGGAAGAGGCGGTAGTTTGAATTTGATTGTTGAGTAGGAGGTCTGTGCTGTCTTGACTTGTCCAAAGTTTCTTTACTTTGGATCAAGTTTCTTCCCGGAAGACAGAAGAACCACCCCGCCCTTCGGGCACCCCTCCTCGGAGCAGGAGGGGAGTTTTAAGATAAGAGCCGAACCTTCGGAAGGTTTCTTCACCTTCCGAAGGTTTGAGGTTTTCTGACATCCGTCAGGCAATAACACAGCCCTTCAAACGATTGTATTAGAGTAAAAAATCGTTAGTTAAGCGAAGCGGTCAGATGAGCGAAAACATAATAGAATTTCGGGGAGTGAACGTTGAGTTCAGCGGCTATAAGGCGCTGACGGATTTGAATTTGGATATCGAGACCGGGAAGTTTATCTGAGTTGTCGGGACGATCGGTGCGGGATTATCCTCTTTTCTGAATATTCTGTTGGGACTCGTGCAGACCTCCTCCGGCGATGTAAATATTTTCGGCAGTCCGCTCAATGAAAAAAATCTCAAAAAAATCGGATATGTTCCTCAGGTGAAAACTTTGGAACGCTCTTTCCCTGCTGTTGCGATGGATTTGGTCGCTGCGGGGCTGCGCGGCACTTGGCCCGGCAAACTGAAAGCTGAAGAACAGGCAAAATGTCTGGATGCATTGTCAAAAGTCGGTGCGCAACATCTTGCGAATCGCTCTCTCAGTAATCTTTCGGGTGGTGAATTGCAAAGGGTTTATATAGCTCGTGCTTTTGTTCGCGAACCGAAATTGCTGATTCTCGATGAGCCGGTGACGGGCGTGGATCACAATGCCGAAAAAGACATTCACCATATCATTGACGAATACAATCACGATGCTTCAGCGACGGTGATTCTTGTCACTCACGACTGGGAAGCGGCTTATCATCATTCTGACAAAGTGCTTCTGCTCAACAATCGAATTATTTGCTTTGGTACGCCTAAAGAGGCTTTTTGCGCTGACAATATGCGCGGTGCCTTCGAGCATGTCGGGCATAAACATGAAATGATTTTCGGAGTGCATAATCATGATTGAAATGCTTGAATATCCTTTTGTACAGCGTGCGATTATCGCCGGTATTTTGGTCGGTTTCCTCGGCAGCTGGTACGGTGTTTTCATTGTGCAACGCAAGATGAGTTTTCTCGGCACCGGTTTGGCTCACGCTGCTTTCGGAGGCGTTGCTCTTGGTTTGCTCCTCGAAACGGAACCGCTCTACGTGGCAGTGCCGTTCACTGTTATCGTCTCACTGGCGATTACTCGTTTGAAAGAAAAAACAAAGCTTGAAAGCGATACATCTATCGGAATTTTATTCGCAGTATCGGCCGCACTCGGCATAATATTTATTTCCCTGAAACAGAACTACACAGCCGACGCTTTCACTTATTTGTTTGGCTCAATTCTCGCAGTTATGCCTGTTGATCTATTTTTGACAGCTCTGGTAACTCTGCTGACAATCGCTTTTTCATTTAAATATTGGGGTCGTTGGGCTTATGCCTCTTTCGACCGAGATTTGTCGCAAACGGACATGAAAACAATCCGCGCCGATGATTATATCCTCTCAACTCTGATTGCTCTGACGATTGTAGTCTCCGTGAAACTTGTCGGGATTGTCCTGATAGCCGCGTTCATAGTTATTCCTGCGGCAAGCGCGAGGCTTGTCACAAATCGCTTCATCCGCATGACTGTTATAGCAGTTGTCTTCGGAATAACAAGCGCAATAGCCGGCCTGTGGCTCTCATTTGAACTTGATCTGCCGGGAGGCGCAGTGATTGTATTGCTGCAGGCAGTGATATTTATTGTAGCGGCGATTGTCGGGAAACCCTCGGAATTGGAATAATGATATCATGCGCAGAACAAATAAACCGATAAACACAAGAATTTAAAATAATACTTTTCTGTTTCATCTATTATTAGTAATGTTGTGTATGTTAACAACATAGCTTGCATCAATAGTTTTATTGTGTTTACTGAAAACAAGCAATCCGGCAGATCAGACCTACTATAAATATTTAATATCAATAGAGTGTTTTATGAAAAGATTTACAATTCTCGGCTTAGTGTTAATCTCACTTATTATCGCGGCTTGCGGAGATTCCTCCGTTAATCCCGCGGATGGCAACAATCCTAACGGATCGTATTATCCGCTTGCAGTAGGCAATTATTGGATTTATGAAACTGAAGAAGGCTCCGGCGCGGATGTTCAGCGGGACACTATTCGAAATGAAGTTTTTTCAACTGTTGAAATTGATGGCGAAACATGGTTTAAAACCAGTTTCGATGAACCACCGGTAAGATGGGAAAACGACACTTTGAATTTTTATGACAATAACGGAAAAAGTCCCGGTTTCCTCAATGAGAACATGAAAGCCGGGGATACTTTGTATTATGAAGCAGACGGAGACGATGATTCTTCAACAGAGTATCTCGTAATAGTAGAAGAATCGGGAATTGTGGAAAACGTTTCCGGCCGGAATTATTCTAATGTTGTTCTCGTCACAAGCACCTATTCTGAAGTTGTTAACGGCACAACAAGAAGAGAAATATTCAAATTAATGAGCTATTGGTCTAAAGGAATTGGCTTAATTAAATCCGTATCAGAACTCCGTTCATTTTCTTTGATCGATTATCATATAGAAAATTAATAAACAGGATCGTTCTTATGAAAAGATTTATAGTTCTCGGCTTGGTTCTTCTTTCCTTAGTTTTTATATCTTGCGACGATTCGTCGACAAATACGCCTGCGCAAAATGATTCTTACTTTCCTTTGGCTGTAGGTAATTCTTGGACTTATACCTTCGATGAAAGTCAAGAAACATTTTCTTTGGAAATAGTTTCTACGGTTCGTTATTTTGAAGATGTCCTGTATCAGTTCGGAAGCGACGGAGAGGCGTTTGATATGTTTCCTCGTTGGCGATGGGACAACGACACACTATATTCGCATTTCGAAAGAGTATCGCCGTTTTTAGCACAAAACATGAAAAAAGGCGACTCTATTGTAAGATCAACACAAGGCGATCGTTGGGTCTATACAACAGTTGTTTTAGTTGAGGAAACCGATACGGAACTAACAGTTAACGGTCATAAATTTTCAGATGTAGCGCGGATAAAAGTCACAGATACAGAAGTTGAGGGCGATAGCGTAACAGTTCGCATAAACCACAACTACTACGCAAAAGGCGTTGGCTTGATTAAAGGCTCTGATCTTCTTTGGGGAGAAATAGAAATGTCACTTTTAGATTATCATATTGAAGATTAATATGAGTCGGAGAATATTTTTGTTATAGAGGCGATTACACGCCACATCATAACGAGTCGAATCGGATAAACTTGAACCGTTATTGTCTCTCCGATTTCTTTAACTGTATCCTTTTCCCCTATTTCTTTTTCGTTTCGCAAGCCTTTTCAGGCTGAGGGACATCTTTATTTATGACATAGACCGGGACTTCAACAGGGCTGTTGTCGGCATTGCTTTTTACAATGAAGCTGACCCAATTGCTGCCTTCCAATCCTTCAAGATTTATCGAAAACTCAATTTCACCTTCTTCGCCGGGTTCAATTGATCTGTCGAGAACTACAGAAAAACCGCAGAAGCATGACGCTGTGATATTGAATATTTTTAGGGTGCTGTCACCGGGATTCAATACTTTCACTCTTCCTGTCACAAATTTTCCGCTGTCAGGATAAGCAAGTTCAAGTTTGGCCGGTTCAAAGAGAAATTTCGGCGGATATTTCTCTGATTCAACTTTTTGTTTAGTATTAGTATCTACCTGTTGGGCTTGGCAACCGGCTGCGGCTGCGAAAAACATGATTAATAACAGATAAATTAATATATACGATCTTTTCATTTCGATTCTCCCCACAATCCGGCGAGCATATCGCTGAAATCGTGCATCCCTTTTTTTGTATGAATCCACTCCGCCGCCTTGACTGCTCCGCCGGCAAAGCCGCTCCTATTTTTTGCTCGATGGGTCAGTTCCAAAGTATCCGCCCCGGAATCGATATACACAGTGTGAGTCCCTGTAATCTCGCCGCCTCTTGTGGAGCTGATATGCAGGGCATTTGGGGCAATTTTTTCATGCGCTGTTTCTTCATAAGTTTTATCTTTTGAGTCGACATTGGCGATAATAATATCCCCGAGCGTTTTTGCGGAGCCGCTTGGGCTGTCCACTTTTCTGTGATGGTGCATTTCGTGCAGCATTATATCGTAGTCGTCGCTGAAATTAATGAGTTTTGAGGCTTTCTCGACGATTCTGAAGAACATTTGCATACCTGTCGAGAAGTTGGAGCCGTAAACTAATCCGACATCTCTGTCAGCAACCATTTTCTCAATGATATTTTTCTTATCATACCAACCGGTTGTACCCAACACGATGTTTTTTCCGAGAGCTGCCAAAATTTCTATATTGGACATCACGGCATCAGGCAGAGAAAAATCAACGGCAACGTCAAAATCATATTTTCCGTTTGCCTCCAAGGGATTATCTATATCAAATATATCAGTGACCGAAAAACCTCTTTCGAGGGCAATCCGTTCAATTTCTTTGCCCATTGAGCCATAGCCGACTATCGCCAATTTCGGAAGATTATTTGTCATTTTATTATACTTCGTTTATGTCAAAGATATTACGACGCTGTTTATTCACTCTTGTTTTATGAGGGGAATATCAGGGAAATGAAAAAAGGCTTTCCGAATCACGGAAAGCCTTTTTATTAATCTAAGAAATTGTAATTATCATTAATAATTATTCAACTTCTTCCGGTACTGCCTTTTTCTGGAATTCTGACAGAGGAGTTGCTATACGAACCTGAACAGTTCTGTTATAGAAACGTCCTTCGGGAGTTTCGTTTGTATATAAAGCTTCGTCTTCGCCAACACCGCGACCAACCAAGCTTTCGTATTTTTTCTTAGTTCTCTTGATTATATTTTTCTCTACATAACCTGACCGTCTGATTGATAATTTCATATTGTGATCGTTAAGACCTACAACGTCTGTATGACCGTCAACTTCAACCTGTGATGTTGTTAAAATACGATTGAAAATATAATCTTTCATGATTCTGTCATTGATAGGACCGGCGTTATGGCTGTCGAATTTAAACAGAATAAGGTTGTAAACTTCTTGAGTTCTTTCGCCTTCTTTAACGATTTCCTGAGTAACTTGTGAAACCTGCATAGTAGGAATAGTTATGATTTCAGATTTACATTCGCTGCCGGATTTTGTTTTAACAATCAATTGGCATTCGTAATTTGCTTCATCCAGTGGATAGTCAGCATCGTCGTTCATCCAATCCCAATTGAATTTTTTATCCATCAAACCAATGTCGTTAAGCACTTTCCACATTTTGCCGTTACGTTTGATTTCGATTCTTCTGTCCGTAATCAATTTGTCTTCGATACCGTTTGCCATGAGGAAATTCATTTCGTCAGGCTGCGGGAATGTAGTCGGAGTTTTGTCGAAGATCGGTTTCATGACGTTCCAATCTTTACAAATCATTTCTACACGACGATTTTCTTGTATACCGAGAGAATCTTTCAGGTTAGATACTTCTTTAGGCAGTTTTCTGATTGTTTTCTTGATACGCTTAGCATCTATTCCCCAAACTTCAGTGAAGTATTTGAAAATAGTTTCAACTCTTGCGGCAGACAGGCCTGCAACTTTTTCTTCAGGAGTTGTCTTGTCATTACAGCCGATAAGTTCAATCTTAGCGTCCGGGAAATTTTTCAGACGATATCCGTAGATGTTGAGGATGTGATAATATTTATCCATTGTACCGCCGGGGATTGTCGTATCATTGAAATTAGAGACAGTGCCGGCTGTCAATGCTTTATATCTTGGTCTGAGTTCGGATTTGCCTTGATCGAAGAAGATATAGTTAAGCAAAGGATACAAGTTCCAAGTAATAATTTCTTTCATAACCAAGCCGTTGTAACCCTTCAATTCGGGTTCGTAAGCTTTATTGATTTTTATGTGATTAGCTTCGGCGATTTCAGTATCAAGCACCGGAATCTGACCGAGAGTCAAGCCAACTTTGATTTCTGTTGCTATAGAACCTTCGAGTTTAGCGTCTTCTGTTTTGCCCGGCTTGTTAATTCTTTTGATGATCGAAGTACTGCCGTATTTTACATTAGCGGCTGAAATTTCAAGATCAACATAAGTAGCCGAATCTTTAGCTTTGCCGTAATCATTATTTGATATGATCAACTGGAACTGAGTTTTCAGAAGAGTAAGACTGTCAGTCCATATACGTCCTGTGATAGGATTTGTAACAGTGATTTTCGCGGGAATATTTTCGCGGCTACACTCATCAATAACTGTACCTGTCAAAGTGACGGCACGGAAATAAGTCGGTACAAAAGCCATAAAAATATCAAAATTACCTTGATATCCATCCAAATCTTCGCGTTTTGATGAGAAATAAATCACATCGCCCGAAGCGGGAAGAGATATGAATTGTTCATCTTTTTCTGTGTTGATAGGCTCGCCGAGGTTGTCGGGAGCTCCCCATGATTCAGAATCTTCGTTGAATCTTGAAACATAGAAATCCTGACCGCCTACTGTCGGAATATGTCCGTTTGAACCAAAGAATAATGTTTGGTTGTCAGCAGCGATAAAAGGTGAAACTTCTGTTGCCGGAGTATTTAACTCAGTAAGATTTTTTGCAGGGAGCCAATCTTCCATGTCATAATCATAATCAGAGTACCATATATCAAAGTTGTCAGCTGTAGGATCACCGTCACTGTTAGGGCCCGGTCGGGTAGAAATGAAATAGACTCTGCTTTGATCCGGAGAGATAGAAGGCTGTGAATCAAAATATTTTGAATTTACATTTTTGCCCATGTTTGTCGGGCGTGCCCATTTATCACCTTCGATAACTGTCTTGTACAAATCACAGCTGCCTAAACCGTCGGGACGGTCACAAGCAGTGAAATACAAAGACTGGCGATCGGCTGCGATTGAAGCGGCACCTTCGTGCTCGGGAGTATTTACACCGAGATTACCAAGTTCTATAGATGTATCAATATTGTATGGGACACTAAAATTAGTATCTAATCTTTCTTTCTTTTTAGAAGCCCAAAAGTCATGAGAGAAGTCTCCTTCATTTCCTTGGTATAATTTACTGCCTTCGCGATCCGAAACATAATATAAGGTTCTGCCGTCCGCACTAATAGTCGGCGCATAATCGAGACCCTCATAATTGATTACCGGCCCGAGATTGATAATACGTATACCTTTTTTTGAAGTGATTCCTGCTTCTTCTTCTTCATCCTGAGAAACTGAAGTTATAGTAGCGCCGTACAAATTCAAAGTTGTTCCGGCGGACGCAATGTCTTCGCCGACAAAATTATTTGTGCTTGCGTCTTCTGCATATATCGCTGATGTTGCGACAAAGAAACACAAAACTGCACTTGAAAGTAAAAGTGTTAGTAAGCGTTGCATAAAATATCTACCCGTTAATTAGTTATATAACCTGATTTTATTAATCAATACTAATTGTTGATTTGATGTATAAACACAACAAATCCATGCTTATAATATGCGACCTAACCATGTCGCCAAAACAGACTAATATAAGTTATAATCCCGGAAAAATCCACAAGATTATTCGTTTAATGACTGAAAAATATAATTGCAAAACACTTATGCTAATAAATAGTCATAATCATAGTGGGATAAGTTAGCTTAATTCCTGTTAAAACACAAACAGATTTATGATTATGAATAAATTTTAACTTATCTTACATTGTCACTGAATTGATGTTAAGCAGTATTAATTGCAAATATTTAAGTTTGGTTATGGCTTGTTATAGTTGCCGGTTTGGGGCAGTATATAATGAACAGTAATCCGGTATTATATACTATTCAGTAATGCTTTTACGCAATCTGAGCGTCATGCGTATTTCCGCAAATATTCGCCAACTGCTTATTTTGAAGTTGTTTTCGTTAGAAGAAATGTTGTTTATAGGAATTGAATATTGAAAAACCGGACTAAACCGGAAAAAGTCACCCATGCGAAAATTTAATCCAATTGCCGGATCAAGATTTACTCCGAAAGCGTTGATGTATTTAAAATCTCCTGACTGCAATATAGCTTTTCCGTTCTCGCTGCCGGGTATTTCAACAGTGACTGATTGTCCGTCGCTCAAGACAGCTGTTTTTTGCAAGAGTTCCTTGCTGTGAGTCAATGTTGATGAAAAAACATAATAGGGAGTAACTCCGATACGGAGAAAGAACCATGATGAGGGGGCCCATTTTATGTAGGGCGAAAAGGCAAAAGTCGACATATCAACTTCTGCGAGATGACGAAATTTGAGAGCAACAGTTTCCGTTTTTGTGTTCGAGATTTCCAATGCTATATCTTCTATTTCTCGGTAGGCGCTTTCGAATCCAAGTTGATGAATCAGAGCGGTGAAACCCCATTTCCATATTTCGTTGAATTCATGGTCATAGACCATTCCGATAGAATAGCCAACCTTGTTTCCTTCTTCGAACAGGCAGTTCGGGCAATCAGGGGAAAATGATCCGAGCAATAAATTTTGTCCGACTCCAAGCACTAAACCGATTTCTTGTTGGTTCGGCGCAAGCTTCGGTTTGAGAGGTGTGCTGCCCTGAGCAGACAGTGTTGAGCCGTTTGAGAATATAAGAAGCACGCTAATAATATAAGGAAACAATAATCTCATTATGATACCCGTGTCTATTGTTGATATATAGCTGTATTAATCAGCGATTTACTCTTTTCGTCCAACAGAAAAAAACATGAAAACATATATTTCAAAAAAAAATGATATAACTCCTGAATCCCCCGGCAGTGTTCGTGCCGCTGCTATAAAAATTCTTAGCAGATTCGAAAGAAGTGACGCATATCTTGAAAAATTATTAGACGGCGAGCTTAATTCCGGCGGTTTCAATGTGCGTGACAAGTCTTTGCTGACCGAAATTGTCAATGGTGTCGTTCGTTGGAGATGGAAGCTCGATTGGGTTTTGACAGGATTCTATTTTGGTGATTATCTCAAATGCCTGAACATTGTAAAAAATTCTATGCGTGTGGCTCTTTATCAGATTCTCTATCTTGACCGAGTGCCGGTTCACGCTGCTATCAATGAATCTGTCGAATATATAAAAAAAATCCAAGGGGAGAAAACCGCCGGTTTAGTCAATGCTGTTCTTAGAAATATCGTTCGTAATTCAGATAAGATCAGGTATCCGAAAAAGGGTGAAGACCCCGTATACTATTATGCCGTGATGTATTCTCATCCCAGATGGATGGTTAAGCGATGGCTCAGCAAGTTTGGCGAAGAGGTTACGGTCGCTCTCTTAGAAGCAAATAACAAAAGACCCTATGTAGCGATTCGTGTTAACAAACTGCGTTCAGATATTAATGTTGTTTGTAATTATCTAAGAGAAAGCGAGATTAAATATGAAATATCAAAGTATTGCGACAGCTCTGTAGCTATAACGGCAGCCGGAAACAACCCGGCTTCTTTTGATATGTTCAAGAACGGTCAAATAACAATTCAGGATACTGCCGCAACTCTTGTCAGCATTCTTGCGGCTCCGAAACCAGGGCAATCAGTCGCGGATCTTTGTGCCGCGCCCGGCGGCAAAACATTTGCCATGGCTGATAATATGAATAACGAAGGATCGATCAGCGCAATAGATAAATACAGCGCAAAATTGCGATTCATTACTGACGGCGCTGAAAGATTGGGGCTTGATTGCGTTCGTACAATGAGCGGCAATGCGGCGACGATCAAATTCAAAGAGCCTTTTGATCTAGTGCTTTGCGATGTGCCTTGCTCAGGCACGGGCACGATTTCCAAAAAACCTGATATAAAGTGGAAGCGTGAATACGAAGATATAAAGCAGATGAATAAGATTCAAAAAGAGATTATCGAAAATGCCTCGAAGATGCTGAAGGTCGGCGGTGTTCTTGTCTATTCTACTTGTTCGATTGAGAGTGAAGAAAATGCCGATATAGTTAACGCTTTTCTGAAAGATAATCCCAATTATAAGATTGATCCTGCTGAAAATTATCTCGACGGCGAAATATGTTCAGACGGATTCCTTCAAGCTTTTCCGCATATTCACGGGACGGACGGAGCTTTCGGAGCAAGATTAATTCGAATTAAATGATTCTCTTTTGAAAAATATTATTAGACTATTAGAAAAATAATAATTATCTTTGTAGTCCGATTAAATATTCATTTGAATATAGACTCGGATTTTTGACATTAGAAAACGATATAATCAAAAAAATAAATAACTAAGCAATTTAAATAAGGTCAGAAAAATGAAAAGAACTTTTCAACCGAGCCGCCGCAAAAGATTGAACAAACACGGCTTTAGAG
>JAQIDA010000128.1 GCA_027858275.1 Candidatus Kapaibacterium sp.
AGGGCTACTCTCTTGGAAAGAAAGCACTTAATAGATATTCTGAAGTCACGCAAAATTATGCGGAATAGACCAGAGGATGAAAAGTGGCAACTCGCTTTATTTTAACCGGACAGTAGTGAGAATAGATATTTAATTTGAAAATAAATGTTAAATAATATAAAGGGATGATTTAATATGAGAATATTAGTTGTCGAAGACGAAAGAAAAGTAGCCAGCTTTATTAAGCACGGGCTTGAAGAAGAAAGGTATATAGTCGAAGCAGCCTTTGACGGTAGATCAGGTTTGGAAATGGCGATGAACAACCAGTTTGACGCGATTCTCCTCGATGTGATGCTTCCGGGCAAAGACGGATTTACTATCCTGAAAGAAATGAGAGACGCAGGAGTCGCTACTCCGGTGATGATGCTCACAGCTCGCGGTGCGACCGAAGAAAGAGTGCAGGGATTAGATCTCGGCGCTGATGATTATCTCGCCAAACCGTTCAGCTTCGAAGAATTAGCTGCGCGTTTGCGTTCTATACTTCGTCGTTCAAGTCCTGAAAAATCCACAAAACTCAGATGCGGCGATTTAGTGCTTGATACAGTTTCACACTTCGCCTACAGATTCGGTAAAGAAATCGAATTGACTTCAAAAGAATACGCTCTGCTCGAGTATCTGATTCACAACAAAAACAGAATTCTCAGCCGCAGCACGATTACGCAGCATGTATGGCGCCATAATTTCGATCCCGAATCAAACATCATTGATGTTTATATCAAAAGATTGCGTTCGAAAATCGAAAGCGAAGACGGCTCAAGACCGCTTATCCAAAGTATCCGCGGTGTTGGTTATCGCATGAGAGACCTTCCGATGGAAGAAGCTGACGACAAAAAATAATTCATCTCCGACAAAGAGGATAATTACTCAAGCCGTTTCCGGCAACGATCACGGAAACGGCTTTTTTATTGAATTTTTATGAGACTCACAAGATGTTCAAATCAATAGACACAACAGCCGACGCAGCGGAAAAAGGACTTAGCGAAGTGCAAAAAGAATTCGATCACTATCAAAAGAAATTCTTTCCCGAACGCTCTCCGGAATTCTTCTGCTTGGAACTCAACGGTGAAGCCGGCGAGCTCGCCAATATCGAAAAGAAACAATGGAAAGGCAGAGTAATTCTGCAAGAAAGATTCGAAGATGAAGCGGCGGATGTAGCAATAGCTCTGATGAATTACGCCAACTCAAGGAGCATCGACCTTGGCAAAGCCGTAAAAGAAAAATTACTTAAAATTGAGAAAAAGAGATTGGAATTGAAAGCTGACGGGCTGGAGTTTTGACCTGTTTAAAATCGTATATACGCCCAACTTGGGTGTCTATACGTCAAAACAATATTCAAGCCCAAAAATCATTCCTCATCTGTCTTATTTCTATCATACATTTTATTCAAAGCTCTGAAACAAGCACTGACATTGAAATAGATTCCCTCAATACCATATTCATTCTCCGAGACTTGCATATAATCACAACCTTCAATCAAGGCTTGGCTCGTAAATTGGAGTCCATACATACTCAACAGATAATACTCATGCGAAGTGTTAATCACGTAATATGCCGTTTGAATGCTCACCCCGTCTCCCGTACTCAGCAAAGCGTCGAGAAGCATACCGGTCTTTATCGATTCAGTGTACAATAACTCTGTTTCTTCAAGCTCGCGGCAGGCATACATTTTATAATTCATAGTCCGCAGATCAAAAGGTATTTCTTTTAGAACTTTATCTGCAATGATTATGACTTTGCGAAAATCATTGCTGTCGAGTTCGTCCTTCTTCAAAATACTTATCAAACTGTCTGAATAATTAGAATGTCCGTAGGGGCTATAAGCTTTTTGAAACGAGTAACCATAGTATAAATACCGTCTCTCATCCAAAGTCATAGTTGTATCTGCCTCTAAATACCTCTTCATGAGCTTATGGTAATATAAATCTGAGTCCTCCTTGGCTATTTCGGTTTCAATCAGATCATAATCCGGTTT
>JAQIDA010000153.1 GCA_027858275.1 Candidatus Kapaibacterium sp.
GCTGATTCAAAAGAATTTATTAACTTAGATTGTCGGTTCTTTTTAGACCGGGGACTTTGAGCGGTACACCCGGGGACTTTGCTCCGGAATTGGTGGGGATGTTGAGCGGTATAGGCATCAAGGTCTAAATTTTCTCCATAGACTTTTACGCCCGGTATCTCATCGAACAACTGATGGAAAAACATAAACTGCAGTATCTGATCTAATGAATTTTTCACTTCTTCGTTCCACTTGAACATTAACTTGCCGTCTCTGGGTTCGACTTGATCAATCCCGCTGCTTTTTTCTAATACATCAATTTCGGCAGGAAGATTTGCTCCTGCCAGAGCATAAATTATTTCTTTGATTTTATCAGGTGCCTCTTCGTTGCGGCAAGTCCATACAGCGAGAGGCAAGGGCATCTCATGAGCGTTAAACCACTCTTCGCTTATATCAAGTGCTTGGTCATTACCCTCACTTTTTTCAATTACAGCCACCGAGTCCGACTCATTGAGAAGTTCTTCAACAGAACCCTTTCTGTTACTTAACTCTACAATCATTTCAAATCTTTCGGCAAGTATCAGTTTGCCTATTTTTATAAGGAACAGTTCAGAATCCGGGGAAGCCATAGTCTTGACCGTCCGAAGGCCTTGCTTGAAAAATATAGATGCTAAACCGGTATAATTAACGGCTGCAAGGCAAGTATAAGGCATAACTCGATAATCAGCTTTGTTCATACCTGCCGCATAAGCTGCCGGAGTCAAAAGCGCGGCACTTACTCTGTTGTTCAGCATTAGTTTTGAGCACTGCTGTTCATCAGTCCTGATAATATTCAAATTGTACTTCTCGGCTGCTTCTTTACTGTTTTCCAGAAGCGCGTCATACATTTTGCCGGTTGGAACTGCGATATTTATTTTCATTTTCTTTCCTTTTGACTACTATTATTTGTATTTCATCAATGACAATAGTATACTACTTTTTTATTTATATAAAAATCTTTTTTCACGATTTGTGACATCGTCTTGGAGCTTTGACGATCCAAGCTTAGTAAATCATGTAAAAGAATTGAAAATAAATATACCTAATCTGAATTTATCTTAATGGTAATTATCAGCGAATTTGACTATATTCATTCTTTGTTTGACAAACAGGATCGACTCAGTATGAAAAATATCTTCAAAAATTTCACAACAAGCAGCTTTCCTCGATTATCAAAATATGGTTTGCCATTAGCGGCAGCCGGGATCGTATTGGGTTGCACCACAGAAAAAGAAGTCATTCCGGAAACGGAAGGGAAAAGCCCCAATATCCTCTTCATTGCAGTAGACGACCTCCGCGCGGAACTCGGCTGCATGGGCGATACTTTGATAAAAACACCCAATATTGACAGGCTTGCGCAAATTGGAGTTACATTCAATCGAGCTTATTGCCAGCAGGCAATTTGCAACCCTTCACGAGCGAGCTTACTGACCGGCTACAGACCGGACTCAATAGGAGTTGTCGATTTGTTTACTGATTTCAGGGACAATGTGCCGGATGTGATTACTCTGCCACAGTACTTCAAAAACAACGGATATTATACTACTTCCATCGGCAAGATTTATCATAATAATATTCAGGATTCGATTTCTTGGCACGAAAAATTTACTATTGACGGATTCCCGCATGATCCTGACGCCGTCTATCTAACAGAAGAGAACTTGCAGTTGGTCGAAGAGAAAAAACAGCGATTGATTGCAGCCGGAAATAGCGAAAGATATATCGGCCCCTTTGGTATGTGGTATATAAAAACTTCCTCAACCGAAATTGCCGATGTGCCTGACAATACCTATTATGACGGCGCTCAAACAGATTTCGCTATTGACAAACTTGCGGAATTCAAAGACGGAAAAGATCCATTCTTCTTCGGAGTCGGATACTATCGACCGCATCTGCCGTTCAACGCTCCTAAAAAGTATTGGGACATGTACGACAGAGCGAGTATTCCTCTGCCCGACAATCCTTTTACGCCTAAAAACGCACCTGACTGCGCAATGAACATGACTCTTGAATTAAGACGCAGTTATTCAGATTTCCACGGTACTCCGAATCCACACGAAGGCACTTTCACTGATGAACAAACCAGAATGCTCAGGCACGGTTACTACGCATCAGTTTCATATACTGACGCTCAAATCGGTCGTCTTTTGGACGCAATGGACAGTCTGGGGTTAACTGATAACACAATTATCGTATTATGGGGAGATCACGGCTGGAAGCTCGGTGAGCATAACAGTTGGTGCAAGCAGACAAATTATGAAATAGACACACGCGTTCCGATGGTAATTTGTGATCCTCGTTCAAAAACCAAAGGGCAACACAGCGACGCATTGGTTGAGTTTGTAGATATATATCCTACTCTCTGTGATATGGTCGGGCTTGATGTTCCGACATCATTGCACGGCGTCAGCATGAAACCCCTAATCGAAAATCCTGAAAAAGAATGGAAATCCGCGATTTTCACTCAGCATCTGAGAGGGCCTTTCAACAGATTAGAAAAAGAAGATTATGTCATGGGTCGCGCGATTCGTACTGATCGTTACAGATATGTGGAATGGAAGAATTTCAACACAGAGGAATTCAAAGGCATGGAATTATATGATTTGGACAAAGACCCGCAAGAAAATGAAAGCATCGCGCATCTGCCTGAGAACTCGGAATTAATCAAGAAATTGTCAGCAGCGCTAAAAGCAGGTTGGCGAGAAGCCGTACCGATGAAGAACTAATATATGAACATTGATCTCAGCAATAAAAACAAGTTCTCGACAAGTGAATTTCAGCTAATGACCAAGCCGATCGGGCCTCTGTGCAATCTTGATTGTGACTATTGCTATTATTTGGAAAAGAAAAAACTGTTTCCTGAATCAGGCAGTTTCCTGATGTCCGATGAAGTGACGGAATCTTTTATCCGTCAATATATAGAAAGTCAGAGCAGCCCTGAGATCACTTTTTCATGGCAAGGCGGCGAGCCGGCTTTGGCAGGACTTGATTACTTCAAAAAAGTAGTTGATTTGCAATTGAAATATGCCGGCAAGAAAACAATCGCCAACACATTCCAAACAAACGGAGTGCTGATCGACGATGATTGGGCTAAATTTCTGGCTGAGTATAAATTCTTAGTAGGTGTTTCGGTCGACGGTCCGGAACATCTGCATGATAAACACAGAAAAAACTCCGCCGGCAAACCAAGCTTCAGCAAAGTGATGAATGCGATTGAGAAGCTGAAGAAGTACCAAGTGGAATTCAACACAATGACAGTTGTCAATGATTTCAACAGTCGTTATCCTTTGGAAGTATATGATTTTTTGAAATCAATCGGCAGTGAATTTCTTCAGTTTATCCCTATTGTTGAGAGGCAAGCTCTAAAAAAGAACATTGATTTGAAATTGATAGCTCCCGGCGATCGAGAAAAAGCAAAAGTCGCTCCTTGGTCAGTAAAAGCAATTCAATACGGCAAATTTTTGAATACTATTTTTGATGAATGGGTGCAGCAAGATGTCGGCAGAATTTTCGTAAGGATCTTCGACGTTGCCTTAGCGGCGACAATGGGACAAGACCCCGGACTATGTGTTTTTCAGGAAACCTGCGGTCGCGCTGCTGTAATCGAACATAACGGCAATGTATATTCATGCGACCATTACGTCTACGAAAGAAATTTACTGGGCAATATCCTTAACACGCCGGTTGATACAATGATGAATTCTGATAAACAGATAAATTTTGCCGTCAGCAAGAAAACGAAACTTCCCGGCAAATGCGAAAAATGCGAGTACTTAAATATCTGTTGGGGAGGCTGTCCCAAGCACCGAATAATTGACGCAGGAAGTCGGGACAAGAAACTGAATTATTTCTGCAAAGGATATAAACTCTTCTTCGGTCATGTCAAACCATACATAGAATTCATGGCAGCTGAGCTGAGAAATAATCGCGCTCCCGCCAATGTTATGAATTGGGCAAAAGACAGATTAGGATAATATTTTTATATCGAGAATATTTGATCTCAATCCCTCACACAAGCGTCATCAATCATAATCTCGCCGAGATCAGCGTCTAACTCCGCATTGACTCCAAGCGGCAGAGTCAATTGCTCACTCGTATGACCTATCAACATACCCGAAACCACTGGTATATTAAGTTTGCCGAGATGATAATCAAAAATTTCCCCGATAGAATTATCCCATATTTTCGATGGATTGAGTCCCTTGTCATTACAGCCGGCGCATTTGCCTACAATGATACCTGCGGCATCCCGGAATTTCCCGGCAAGCTCGAGTTGAGTCATCATTCTGTCGATACTGTAGGGCTGTTCACCGACATCTTCGATGAATAAAATTCGATCTTTTGTATCAATTTCGTAAGGAGTTCCCATAGTCGTTGAAATAAGAGTCATATTGCCGCCGATCAACTTTCCGCTCGTCGTTCCGGAGTTGATGGTTCTAATCGGATAAGCCTTGCGGATTCCGCTCATATTATCGGGGTTTTTCAATACTCCGAGAGCATCCGTATCAAACAATGCTTTTCGGAAATGCTCAGTAGTGTAGCTGCTAAACGATGACAACAGCACAGGACCGTGGAAAGTAACAAGTCTAGAAAACTTATTAATCGCCAAGTGCATGGCAGTAATGTCACTGTAACCGATGAAGATTTTGGGATTGTCCCGCAGCAATTTATAATCAATATCAGCCAGTAACTGAGCAGAACCATAGCCTCCGCGGAGACAAAAAACAGCTTTTATATCAGGATCAGCAAACATATCATGCAAGTCATTCACACGTTCTTTCACACTGCGACTTTTATATCCTGAACCGCTGAGAACATTTTTCCCGAGTTTTATTTTTAATCCAAAATAATCCGCTGCTGCCTTCGCTTTGACAATATCATCGGGATCAGTTACGGCAGTTCCGGGCGCAATCACTCCAATTGTATCGCCTTCATTCAGAACTTTTGGCAGAAGAAACTCAGCGTCCGGGATTTTTCTGTCTTGGCGTGAATCAGACAAAACGCTTCCGGTGCTTAACATAGACAAAGCCGTTCCGGCAGCTGCTGTTTTCATAAATTTTCTTCTTTGCATGAGTTTAATCCTGTGATATATATTATAATTTCAAATTTCAGAGTTATTCTATTTTATTGAAATGCCTTCCGCCCTGAAAGGGCAGTTTACTATAGCCCGGGGCATCGCCCCGGGACAACAAGGCAACGCATATTCTGCGCCCTGAAAGGGCAGATTAATCCTCCGTTGCCATTGAACCTAATTATTAAGTTGCCCTTTCAGGGCGCAAACTGTTTGTTGTCTGTTCCCCGGGGCGATGCCCCGGGCTGAATTAGATTGGGCTTTCAGCCCGCCGGAATTAACTGCTGTTATAAATAATACAACTTGGAAATCCGGAGTTAATAATCAGACTGAAAAACTTTTTCTCGATTCTGCAATAAATACAGCAGCTTCCAATGCTTCCGCAGAGCTTTTGCCGTCGGCGATTCCCTTGCCGGCTATAGCAAATGCCGTTCCGTGATCGGGTGATGTTCTGACTATCGGCAATCCCGCGCTGACATTGATACCCGCGCCCTGAGCAAGCAACTTCAGAGGGATCAGCCCTTGATCGTGATAAACAGCGAGAATTCCGTCATAATCTTTATAAGAGCCGTGAGCAAAAAATCCGTCGGAAGGGTGCGGCCCGTCAACGTCAATGCCGAGTCCGGCACAATGCTTTATGGAAGGAGCAACAATATCTTCATCTTCGCGCCCCATAGTTCCGTTTTCACCTGCGTGAGGATTCAATCCAAGCACGGCGATTTTAGGATTAGCGACAGCATAATCATACTTCAAGCTGTGATCAAATGTTTTTATTCTCTCAATAATAAGCTCCTGAGACAAAGCTCCGGGAACATCAGCTATTCCTATATGAATTGTAATCAAAGCCACTCGAATGGATTTAGTACAGAGAATCATCATAGGATTCTCGACATTGCAACGATCCGCCAGCATTTCCGTATGTCCCGGGTATTTCCATCCTGCCGAATACAACACTGCTTTAGAAACCGGCATTGTAACCATGGCGTCATACTCTCCGGAAAATGTTCTTTCAACAGCAATTTCGATTGCCTCCGCGGCGAGCTTCCCGGCTTCAACAGATTCGACGCCGAACTCAACAGATATTTGATTTTTACACGGAACTATTGTGCAATTGCGTTCGCCGATGATAAGCGAATCATCTGTTACATTAATTTCTATTCCAATATCAGGAAGTTTCCCGGCATAATCTTTTAGAGCATTTGAATTCCCGGAAATATAAAAATCATGTGCTTCAGAATCTGAATAGCTTTTATCAAATTCCGCGATAGCCTTGAACATCACTTCCGAGCCTATGCCGTTCATGTCGCCTGCTGATATTATTATCTTCATCGTATTTTCCTGATTGTTCAATGTGTTATCGGAATGCCTGTTTTTTTCTTCGAAGGAATTCACTTTCTTTAGTGGATTCTATCTTCTTGCGCTGTCCTAAGAAGACGGAATCCACTGAAGAAAGTGGAATCCGTCAAGAATCCTTTTCTTGTCCCCCCGCCTGCCAAGGAGGGGGTTAGGGGGTGGTTCTTATTCTTCCCCTAAGACTGTCTTGTATTATTTGCTCTGTAAACATTCATCAGCAAACCGACCATTGTCATGTTTACGAGCAGAGCCGTCCCGCCGTAACTCATGAACGGCAAAGGGATTCCCATAACAGGCATCAGCCGGATCACCATCCCAATATTGATTATAGTATGGTATAAAAAAGTTGTTGCTATACCAATTGCCAGCAAGCCCCTGAATTTATCTCCCGATTCAAAACCAACTCGAATTGCCCGGAAAATCAGTAAAATCATCAA
>JAQIDA010000166.1 GCA_027858275.1 Candidatus Kapaibacterium sp.
AAGAAAGTGTCGGACATCTTTCTTTGGCAAAACGGCTGCAAGAGAAGAACCACCCCTCCTTGGAAGAGGAGGGGTGGTTCTGAATCATCTCTTGTCCCCCCCGCATGCGAAGGAGGGGGAAAGCACGAAACAAAACGATTACACATAACAAACGGAATAAATAAATGCTTAATAAAATAATTCAATATGCACTTCATAATCGATTGTTGATATTGGTAGCCGGAGTACTTATTATGGCAGCCGGTGTCTATGTCAGCAAAGATATGGAAGTGGATGTTTTCCCGGATTTGAACGCTCCGACGGTTGTCGTAATGACAGAAGCCCACGGAATGGCTCCGGAAGAAGTAGAAAGAATGGTTACTTTCCCGATAGAAACAGCAGTGAACGGTTCTACGGGAATTCGCAGAGTCCGATCAACATCCTCAATGGGATTTTCGATCGTTTGGGTCGAATTCGATTGGGGAGTGGATATATATAATGCCAGACAGACAGTCAGCGAAAAGTTGGCGAATGTCAAAGAAAATTTGCCGATCGGAGCTGAGAACCCGATGATTGCCCCGCAGTCCTCACTGCTCGGCGAAGTTATGATTTTCGCTATGACAGCAGATTCAACAAGCCCGATGAAGCTCAGAACGCTTGCTGATTGGGTTGTTCGCCCCGGTCTGTTATCAGTAGGAGGAGTTGCCCAAGTTACTGTCATCGGCGGCGAATTCAAGGAATATCAAATATTGGCGGATCCTCACAAATTAAGATATTATAAAGTAACTAACGATGAATTGATTGCCGCGTGCAAGGAGTCAAACAACAATGCATCGGGCGGATTCTTCAACGAACACGGGAACAAATACCTTATTCGCGGAATAGGTCGTTCGACAGATCCCGCAGTGCTGGGCAATTCGGTGATAAAAGTAGTGGATGGTTATCCGATAAAAATATCGGACGTAGCTGATGTGAAAATCGGTCGCGCTCCGAAAATGGGGGACGGTTCTTATCGTGCCGGCGACGCTATTATACTATCCGTAAATAAACAGCCGAATATAAATACAATTGAATTGACCGATAAATTGAAGGAAGAACTGGCTGATTTTCAGAAAAGTCTGCCCGAAGATGTTAAATTCCATACAGACATTTTTGACCAGTCTGATTTTATCACAACTGCCGTTGAAAATGTCAAAACCGCTTTGATGGAAGGTTCAATTTTTGTTGTAATTATTTTGTTCCTGTTCCTTATGAACTACAGGACGACTATTATATCTTTGCTGGCGATTCCTTTGTCACTGCTGGTAGCAGTGTTGACTCTCCAACAATTAGGATTTACAATCAATACAATGAGTTTGGGAGGTATGGCGATTGCCATCGGCTCACTTGTAGATGATGCCATTATTGATGTAGAAAATGTTTATAAAAGGCTGAGAGAAAATGTCCGAAAACCTGCCGGCGAAAAGGAAGGCTCAATAAAAGTGATTTACGAAGCATCAAAGGAAATCCGAGCTTCTATCTTGAATGCTACTTTGATAATTATCGTTGCTTTTATTCCTTTGTTTTTCTTGTCCGGCATGGAAGGCCGTATGCTTAAGCCTCTCGGTGTTGCATATATCGTGTCATTGTTTGCATCACTCGTGGTAGCATTGACGGTTACGCCCGCACTTTGCAGCTTGATGTTGACCGATGAAAAGCAATTGCTCAAACGCGAAAAAGACGGTTGGCTCGCAAGGTATCTGAATAAAGTATATGCGGCAGGATTAATTAAAGTGATGAAAGCGAAAAAAATCGCTTTGTCGATTGCTTTTGTAATGTTTGTCGGTAGTTTGCTCTTGTTCTTCGGTTTTGGCAGAAGCTTCCTTCCGCCGTTCAATGAAGGGTCGCTTACTATCAATACTTCAACCTTGCCGGGAATATCACTTGATGAATCCTACAAACTCGGTCAACAGGCTGAAGAAGCTCTGCTGACAATTCCCGAAGTTGTCACTGTAGCGCGTAAAACCGGCCGTGCCGAATTAGCAGAACATTCTTTTGACGTTAATGTGTCCGAATTGGACGTACCTTTTACCTTGAAAGATCGTTCGAGAGATGAATTTCTGAGAGAAGTACGATCAAAATTGAATGCTATCCCCGGGATTATCGTAAATGTTGGTCAACCGATTACACATAGAATCGATCACATGTTATCCGGCTCAAAAACCAATATAGCAATAAAACTATTCGGAACAGACTTAAAACTAATGTACAAGCTCGCTACCGATATCAAGAATAAAATTACTTCGGTGGAAGGTCTCGGCGATTTGAGTGTGGAGCAGCAAGTTGAAATTCCTCAAGTGAAAATTATTCCGAAACGCGAAATGCTGGCGAAATACGGAATACCGATGTGGGAGTTCCTCGAATTTGTAGATTATGCTTTTGCCGGAATAAAAACAGGAAATGTTTTTGAGGGTGAAAAATCCTTTGACTTAGTTCTGCGCTTCGAAGATGACGACAGAAACGATCTTGAATCAGTTCGAAATGCAATGATTGACGCTTATGACGGCAATAAAATTCCTCTCTACTATGTGGCAGATATTGTCTCCTCATCAGGACCAAACCAAATAAGCCGCGAAAATGTTCAGAGAAAAATCGTTATATCGGCCAATGCGGTTGAACGCGATGTTCGTTCAATAGTCAATGATATTCAGGAAATATTGGATGTTGAAATCGAATTACCCGAAGGTTGGAGACTTGAATACGGAGGTCAGTTCGAAAGCGAGGCGAGAGCTTCGAGGATTCTGCTGTTTGCTTCACTAGCTGCGATCATGGTTATATTTCTAATCTTATATCAGGAATTCAAAAGCCTGAAAACTGCCACTGTGATCTTATTAAATCTGCCTTTGGCCTTAATCGGCGGCTTGCTTGCAATTCAGTTTTCATCACAGGTAATCAGCATTCCGGCAATAATCGGTTTTATAACTTTGTTTGGAATTGCCGTGAGAAACGGTATATTGCTGATATCTCGTTTCAAGCATTTGGAAGATAAAGGAATGGGGCTTATTGAGCGAATTCACAAGGGCGCGCTCGACAGATTGAATCCAATTCTGATGACGGCTCTGACAGCGGCGTTGGCATTGATTCCTCTGGCAATGGCAGGCGATAAATCGGGGAATGAAATTCAAAGTCCGATGGCAATAGTTATTCTCGGCGGTCTGCTGAGTTCGACTCTGCTTAATGTATTCATTGTTCCGGTGGTGTATTGGTTTATAAACGCGAAAAAGGGAGAAGGATAATGAAAACGATTATAGCGGCGGTCGTCGCGTTTATGTTTATTACAAGTATTGCCGGCGCACAATCCGGGATTAAGGTAGTCTTGCAATCAATTGAGGCAGAAAATCTCACCTTGAAAGCCGAACGAGAGCTGATGATTGCAAATGTCGAAACCTTTCGCACGGGATATTATCCGTCAAATCCGGAAGTGAGCTATTCATTATTATTTGGTGAAAACGCGGTTGCGGGAGATAAGGAAGAATTCGGAGTTTCTCAATCATTTGAATTTCCGACTGTATATTTCAACAAACTAGAACTTGCTAACAAGCAACAAGCTTTGGTTGGAACCGAATTCAATGATTTCAGGCGGAACATATTATACAAAGCGCAAGGACTCTGCTACAGAATTATCCATACGAATCAAACAAACAATGAATTGGCAAGACGTTTGAGAATTGCCGAAGATATCAGAGCGGCGTTTGATACAAAATATAAAACAGGAGATATCGGCGTTATCGAACTGAATAAATCAGATATGAACCTGCTGAAAGCGCAAACAGAATTTGATTTAAACGCAATTGAGCGTGCTAAATTATTAACTAATCTGCGAGCAATGAACGGCGGCAAGGCAATTGAATTACCCGATACGGTTTTTCCCAAACGAGTAGTCGAAGTCTTTGTCGATCAGGCGTTTGGCAAATCCTCGAAGTATAATCCTTATTTAAAACAGTTGCGCGCAGAAATCGAAGTCAGCCGAGTGCAGGCTGACGTTACAAGTTCATCCTCATATCCCAAGATCAATCTCGGTTACCGCAATCTAAACGAGGGCGGTTTCAATTTCAACGGTTTCGCCGCCGGAATTTCAATTCCCTTATATGAAAACATAAATAAAACCGATGCGGCAGAACTGCAAGTCAAGGCCGCGGAAATCAAGTTGGAATCCTATCTAAGTGAATACGAAACAGAGATGAAAGCTGCTTATGAAACAGTAAGAAGTCACAGCAAAAGCGTTAAGAAAGTCCGAGAAATGTTCGGCGCGGTGGATAATACGGAACTGCTTCGGCAGTCACTCGAACTCGGCAATATTTCAACATTAGAATACTTCCTCGAACTTGAATATTATTCCGATATGAAAGACCGATTTCTTGATCTGGAATTAGAGTTTAATTTGGCTCTGGGTGAGCTGTTTAAGTATGAGTTGTAAATTTCGGAAACCTTCGGAAGGTGAAGAAACCTTCGGAAGGTGCGTGCTTTTCTTCTCTTAAAACTCCCCTCCTCTTCCAAGGAGGGGTGCCCGAAGGGCGGGGTGGTTCTTTTCTTCGTTCGCTCTGCCTAAGAAAGATGTCAAACACTCAAGGAAGGGTAGGACATCGAAGCCCCGACTAATCTATCAATCCTTCTTCTCGCATAATCTCCAGAGCTTTGATTGTTTCATTTGTCCCGTCATTCATTGAGCCTGGGAGCATAATTAGTCTTTTTTTGATTTTATGCTTTTCATTCTCAAACAATACTTCAAATCGAGAGCGAGTAACTCGAACAATTTCATTTTTAAATTTTACTGAGATTATTTTGTCACGTTGAATTATTGGAGTCGCTGAATTGTTTAGGCTTTTAATAATAGCAACTATTAATCCGACTGCAGTTAATCCCAAAAACAAAGGAAGAACAATTTTCCCGTTCAAATATGAACTGTAAGAAAAATACAAGACCCATACGGAAATTAAACCGTAAATAATGAGTC
>JAQIDA010000184.1 GCA_027858275.1 Candidatus Kapaibacterium sp.
ATCAGCTCATCTTCTTTCGAAAATGTAATTTTCTGAATATTTTCGATTCTCATGGAAGTACCGTCTTTGAAAAATACGTGATAATTATGCATAGACACACCAATAAATAATGATTAAACAATAAAACTCCGATAAATCGAATTTATTAATATTTTGCTTATTGTCCAAACTATTTTTAATAAAGATACATAATAACTGCTGTATGACTGTATTATATGGCCGCGGTAGGTTTGTGACGCAAAATAAAGCAGCCAACATCTCATCTGTAGTGCGGCAATATGCCTGACAGAACACTATTGAAGACCGATGAACAACACAATTCAACCGGTATTATTATATATTAGCAAAATGGATGATTAATGAAATATGATTGATTACAATTCAATTTGATTAGGAGGATCAATTTTTGGTTTGTTGCCCGATCTTGTGTCGATGATTTCTTTAGGGAGGGGCTCTTCTTTTGTTTCAGACTCAATGCTGTCAGAGTTGTTGTCTTCTGAATCCGACTTGTTTTCAGGAATATTGTTGATTTCAGCTTCGGCATCAGCCGGAGCAGGTACATCGGAAACTGCCGCGATAGCTTTTGCGTTTTCGCTCATTACGTTATCAGTAGTCGGAGGCGGGGGCGTTTTGTTGACTGTAGGAGCAGGGGTATTTATTTCTTGCTGAATATCTCGCATTTGCTCTTGGAACTGGCTTTGAGCTTGTTTTACTTTTTGCATACCTTTCCCCATCATCTTAGCGAATTCGGGTATTTTTTTAGGTCCGAAGAGCACCAAAACGGCAAGTAAGATCAGAATTAATTCAGAACCGCCTACGTCAAACATATGTTATACGCTGTATAAGTTGGTTTATATATTTTTACAACAAGGTGTTGCAACCCCTTGTTGAAGATGAGGATTATTTGTTTTCGTCAATCTTTTTTTTCTCGTCAGGCTTATCCTCTGTTGTCGATGCCTTTTTGAATTCTTTAATGCCGGAGCCGAGTCCCTTCATTAATTCGGGTATTTTTTTACCACCGAAAAAAATCAGAATAACAGCAACAATTAAAATCCATTCCATTCCGCCGGGTAATCCAAACATGATACCTCCGAAAAATTATTTTGATAAATTTGTATTCAATGATTCAAAAACCGCAAGCCCGTCTGCACAACCCAATATCGGGTCGCAATAGCGTTCAGGGTGTGGCATCATGCCAAGCACATTACCTTTTTCATTAATGATACCCGCGATATTGTTAATAGATCCGTTAGGATTCGCTTCTTTGCTGACATTTCCGTTTTCATCACAATATCTGAAAATAACTCTGTTATTGTCTTCAAGTTCCGATATAGTTTCCGGTTCGGCAAAAAAGTTGCCTTCCTGATGAGCTATCGGGATTTTGATAACAGTGTCATTTTTCAGCTTTGTAGTGAAAGCTGAACTGTTGTTGATAGTTTTTAGATGAACATCCTTGCAGATAAAATGAATAGATTCATTTCTCTGCAATGTCCCGGGCAACAGCCCGGCTTCGGTGAGAATTTGGAAACCGTTGCATATACCAAGCACATGTCCGCCGTTATTTGCGAATTTAATTACTTCTTTCATGATCGGAGAGACTCGCGCGATAGCTCCGCTGCGCAAATAATCTCCGAACGAGAATCCGCCGGGTATGATAATGCAATCGATACCTTCGGGGATTGATGTGTCTTTGTGCCAAATCTCAACGGTTTCTGCCCCGGCGTAAACCGAAGTAGCCGTGATGGCGTCATGATCGCAATTCGATCCGGGAAAGACAACAACTCCATACTTCATTTATTCAATTCCTGTATTGTTATTCAGATTCAATTGTTTGAGTTATTCAGATTCAGAAACAGTAATCTTGTAGTCTTCGATTATCGGATTAGCAATGAGCTTCTTACAAGCTTCGTCGGCCAATTTAGCAGCAGCTCCGCTGTTATCAGCCTCTACGTTCATTTCGACAAATTTACCGATTCTCAGTTGGCTGATCATTGGATAGTCGATTGAATGGAGAGCATGTTCTACCGTTTTACCCTGAACATCCAAAATACCCGCGCGTAATGTGATGTTTATTTGAGCTTTGTAGTTATTCATCCTGTCTTTGCCTGTTGTTAATTCTTTTAAAATATATTTTTGTTTGATGGTTTTGCGATCTAATTTTCTTCTATTTCGCTCTCGTCTATGTCGTCAGCCGCTTCCGGGCTTGCTCTTAAC
>JAQIDA010000202.1 GCA_027858275.1 Candidatus Kapaibacterium sp.
ATAAAAGACTGATTAAGGCATTTAATGAAAATCAAAAGAAAATTTAGCTCCAAGAAGACCCCTGTTTACGATCTCTTCAAATATTCTCTGAGAACATCTATTTTAAAAAATCCTGACGGTAGTGATGTTTTCAAAGCAGATAATATTGAAGTACCCGAACAATGGTCTCAAGTAGCTACAGATATTATAACGCAGAAGTATTTCCGGAAAACCGGTGTGCCGCAGTATGACGCAAAAGGAAATGAATTGAAAGACAAGTCCGGCAATCCTATTCTGGGTTCGGAAAATTCAGCAAAGCAAGTTGTTCATCGAATTGCTGATACTTGGAGACATTGGGGGGAAAGCCAGGGATATTTCGATGAAGAAGAAGATGCAGACGCGTTTTATGATGAATTAGCCTATATGCTTTTGAATCAGACAGCCGCTCCGAATTCACCACAGTGGTTTAATACCGGACTCTATCATTCTTATGACATAGCAGGCAGCAAGCAAGGACATTATTACGTAGATCCGGACACAAAGGAACTTGTCCAATCTGAAAACGCCTATTCACATCCACAACCTCACGCCTGTTTCATTCAATCTGTAGAAGATGATTTGATAGGAGAAGGCGGTATTTTTGATTTAGCTCTGAGAGAAGCCAGAATCTTCAAATACGGCAGCGGCTCCGGTACAAATTTCTCAAATATTCGCGGTTCGGGCGAAAAATTATCAGGAGGGGGATCATCCTCCGGGCTTATGAGTTTCCTCAAAATTTTCGACAGAGCGGCCGGAGCGATCAAATCCGGCGGAACAACACGTCGTGCGGCAAAAATGGTCATCATTAATATAGATCATCCCGATGTCGAAGAATTTATTGAATGGAAAGCTAAAGAAGAGGAAAAAGTTGCCTCATTGGTCAGCGGTTCAAAAATCAACGCTACTTTTATGCGGGCGATTACTGACGAAGCCATCGCCGGAGGCACTGACAGAACTACAAATAAACAATTGAACAGCCTGATTAAAAAATCTATTCACAGAGGTTTGCCTCTTGTTTATATTCAAAGAGTCCTGGATCTGATTGACCAAGGCTTCACAAATATGGACTTTGAAGAAATTGATTCTTCCTATGAGGGAGAAGGCTATAATACTGTCAGTGGTCAGAATTCCAATAATTCCGTTCGCGTAACGGCAGACTTTATGAAAGCTGTGGAGAAAGATGCCACTTGGGATCTGATCGGCAGAACAAACAAAGAAGTAATTAAAACCGTGAAGGCACGCGACCTCTGGGCAAAAGTAAATATGTCCGCATGGAAATCAGCTGATCCCGGATTGCAGTTTGATACTACTATTAATGAATGGCACACATGTCCGGAAGCCGGGCGAATCAACGCAAGCAATCCTTGCAGCGAATATATGTTCTTAGATGACACAGCCTGTAATCTCGCAAGTCTTAATCTCATGAAATTCTACAACGAAGAAACTTCAGAATTTCTCGTTGATGACTTTCTTCACGCTGTCAGAATCTGGACTGTTGTCCTTGAAATATCAGTTCTGATGGCTCAATTCCCGTCCAAAAAAATGGCTCAACTTAGTTATGACTTCCGTACTCTCGGTTTGGGATACGCTAACATAGGCGCATTGTTGATGGTCAACGGTATACCTTATGATTCTCCCGAAGGATTGGCAATTGCAGGATCAATTAACGCTATGCTGACCGGTCAGGCATATTGCACATCTGCAGAAATGGCTCAAGAACTCGGCACATTCAACGGATTTGAAGCGAACAAAGAGCACATGCTTCGCGTTATTCGCAATCACAGACGCGCCGCATATAATGTTGATGCCGGAGAATATGAATCACTGTCGGTTACTCCTACAGGAATTGACTCAAAATATTGCCCTGATTATATGTTGGAAGCTGCCCGCAAAGTATGGGACAAAGCCCTGAAAGACGGAACAAAGAACGGTTTCAGAAACGCCCAAGTATCAGTAATCGCACCGACAGGGACTATTGGTCTGGTGATGGACTGTGATACAACCGGTATTGAACCGGATTTCGCTGTTGTTAAATACAAAAAATTAGCCGGCGGCGGATATTTCAAAATTGTTAATCAGTCCGTACCGAAAGCATTGAAAAAGTTGGGTTACTCCGAAGACCAGATAGAAGATATTGCCAATTACTCAAAAGGTCGCGGATCTTTGGTAGGATGCCCGACGCTCAACATCGAATCTCTCAAAGAAAAGGGCTTCGGCGACGAACAAATTGAGATAATCGAAAGCCAACTTCCTAACGTTTTCGACGTGAAATTTGCCTTCAATAAATGGGCACTCGGCGAAGAATTCTGTGTTGGGCTTGGTTTGACTGCTATACAATTAGACGATCCTACTTTCAGTATGCTCGAATCTTTGGGCTATAGCAAGCGAGACATTGAAATAGCCAACGATTATATCTGCGGTACTATGATGATCGAAGGCGCTCCTCATATCAACGACGAACATCTTGCGGTATTCGACACTGCCAACAAATGTGGTCGCAAAGGCAAGCGATATATTGATTATATGGCACATGTCAGAATGATGGCGGCAGCACAGCCTTTCATTTCCGGAGCTATTTCCAAAACAGTGAATATGCCTGCTGAATCAAGTGTAGCCGATGTCGGAAAAGTATATACGGAATCATGGAAAATGATGGTAAAAGCTATTGCTCTCTATCGTGACGGCTCCAAATTATCGCAGCCCTTGAATTCTGCTCAGGATGAAGATTTAGACGAAACAGTTCTGCTTGGTGACGAATATGATTTCGATCCGACAGTAGGCCCCGAAGAGTACCACAATCATATTGCCGGGAAATTAAAAAAACAGAAACGCAAAAAACTTCCGATGAAACGTTCCGGATTTATCCGCGAAGCTCGGGTCGGCGGACACAAAGTTTTCCTCCGCACAGGAGAATACGAAGACGGAAGCCTCGGAGAGATTTTTATCGACATGTACAAAGAAGGTGCTTCTTTCAAAGGCTTGCTTAACACATTTGCCGTTTTGGCGTCCAAAGCTCTGCAATACGGCGTTCCTTTGGAAGAGTTGGTAGATTCATTCACTTTCACAAGATTCGAACCTGCAGGCCCTGTTTTCGGACATGAAGCAATTAAGTCGGCAACTTCTATTCTTGATTATGTATTCCGTTCCATCGGATATGATTATCTCGGCAGAACAGACTTTGTTCATGTCAAAGCAGTAGACGAAATCGCGAACGGTAAAAACGGTAAACACGGAGTGTCTATTAACGGCGACGGAACAGCTGAGATTATTGAAGTTCCGGAATCGGCTGAAGTTGTTGTTGAAGATAAGAAACCGATTGAACAAGAAAACTCGGCAAAATCAAAAAAACCGGAAATTGACAAAAGTGATGCCGTCAAATTTGGTTATACAGGCGAACAGTGTCTGCATTGCGGATCGATTAGAGTTAAGCGAAACGGCAATTGCACCCTTTGCGAAGATTGCGGCGAAACAAGCGGCTGCTCATAAGTTTATTTTGATATCCCAACAATTCGGGTTGTCGGCTTCATTAGCTCGGCAGCCCATTTTTTTTATCCCTAAAACAAATTAGAAGTCTTCCTTAATACACATTCATCGTATTTAAATGATTGAATTGCTCTGCGAACTGATAAAGCCCGGTTTTATTTTGATTAAAATTGTGTATGTTGGCAAAAAGCTTATATTAAAATGATAATGGTCTTTGTTATGATTTATCGATCTTGATGCAAGTTTGAAATCATAACACATGTAGGTTACACAATGCAATTCATGAAAAATTGCATATAGATTATAATTGAACAATCACTATCTTGAGATAACGCTGCTAAGAAACGGCGGATTAACAAAAAGGATAATTATGCGTTGGTTTCGAAAACTCATTAAGGCTGAAGCACCCCGGAAAATCAATACCGAGGGGCTGGAAGAGATACGAAAGAAATTCGAACACTTCATGGGAGTTTTGGAATATAACAATATTGTGCTCAAGACCATCAGTGATATGGAAGAGAAATCTCAGGGAGAATTTTTATTTGATATAAACTATATTCAAAATTCGATTAGTGAGGTCTATGACGCTACTGAGACTCTTATAGCCAATCTAAACAAACTCGGCGGCGATGATTATATCCTTTTAACAGAGCAATACGTAGAGATAAAAATCGTGCTGGAACAGATGATTTCCAACAAGCATCATGTTCGCAGAGATAATTACACATATAATATTCATGAAGTAAATTGCAACAAATCCGAAAGTGTAGGGCACAAGATGTCACAGCTTGGTGAATTGAGCAGCGTACTCCAAATCCCTATTCCTGACGGTTTTTGTGTAACGGCATATTCCTACGTACAATTTCTTAACAGCAATAATCTGCAAGAAAAAATTTCTGAGAGAATTAAGTCCGTCAATATTGAAAATTTTGAAGATTTAGAAAAGATATCCGCAGATGTTCAGCATCTGATTTATGATGCTGAAGTCCCGAAAGATCTGGCTGATGCAATTCTCAATGAATATAAATTGATGACCGAGGTTAAGAAAAATTTAAAAATGTCGGTACGTTCCAGTGCGATCGGCGAAGACGGAGAACTGAGCTTTGCCGGACAATACGCAACATTTCTCAATGTAACGGAAAAAGATCTTTTATATCGATATAAAGGTGTTCTTGCAGGTAAATTTACTCCCCGAGCAATTTATTATTTCCTAAGTCATTCTTTGAATGAAAGTGAACTCGCAATGAGCGCCGGCTGTTTGGAGATGATTAATTCTCAAATCAGCGGTGTTATTTATACTTGCGATCCGGTTCATCCCGATAAAGACTATATGGTTATAAATTCTATATTCGGTCAGGGAGAATATCTCGTCGACGGCAGCGCGACACCTGATGTTTTTAAAGTCTCTCGTAAAACTCGTAATGTTGTTGAATCATCCGTAGCGGTGAAGACCAAGCAGTTGATTCTAAATCCTGACGGCGGCACAATGGTGGCAAGAGTGCCCGAAGTTCTGAAAACCGCAATATCCTTGAACGCAGAGCAAATCAGCTTGCTTGTAGATTATGCCGACAAAATAGAGGCTCATTGCGCTGAACCCCAAGATATTGAATTTACAATTGACTCTTCCGGCAAAATGTATATTATGCAGTCCAGACCTCTGCTCGTGATGCGAACTGAGACTTCTGTGACTATGCCTGATACTTCCTCAATGAAATTACTCGCTGCCGGCGGTACGACAGTTTGTCCGGGCGGAGGTATAGGCGAAGTATTCCATGTTCGTTCCCACGAAGATCTAGCGCATGTCCCCGACGGTGCTGTTGTCGTTGCCGTCAATCCTTTTCCTGAATTGATCACAGTTATGGAAAAAGCTGCAGCGATGATTACCAGAGTCGGAGGAGTCGCCAGTCATTTGGCAACAATCGCCCGTGAATACAGATTGCCTTCTATTGTAGGCAACGTCCATATCGACAAGTTAGAAGACGGACAGCTTGTGACAGTTGACGCTACCAATACAGCCATATATGCCGGAAAGCATACTGAACTGGTTGAAGCCTTAAAGCCGGAGTTTGATTTGTTTGACGACAATCCGGTATTCAGTCTCTTGAAAAGAGTCCTTGCTAAGTTGTCACCGTTGAATTTGATGCGCCCGTCTTCTCCGGATTTTACAATTGCAAATTGACGAACCGTTCATGATATAATTCGTTTTTCTCATCAGAAAGCAATGGTTGAAATGTTTCGTTCAGTCACTTCGATCTACGGAAATGAACGTATCGGTATGAGATTAAAAACCGATCTGCCGATAGATATTGAAATTATTAATCTGGATGAAGATATTTCAAATTACGAATACGCGCGAGTAATCGGCGTGGAGGAAGCTAATTCCGAGCCACTTGAGGCATTTTGGAACGGCATTGAAGAAGAAGGGTGGCAGGGCAAGCCACAAGGAGAAAATGTGTATACTCAGAACGCTGTCGCGACAAATTTGTCAGGTCGTAAAGACGGCGATTTTTCGAGATTGAGCTTTGCGATTGTCGGGAAAGAATTTATGATTCTCAGTTTGAAAACAGGGTTCCACTTTATGACTTTTGAGGCAATGTGCTCTCCTGATCTTAGGAAGAATTATGTGAAAATGCAGTTCAAAGACGGAGGAGCCGCTAAAGAACGACGAGTCAGAAGAATTACACTAATTTCGACAATCCTGTCGAAAGCCGGTTTCGAAAATTCAAGTAAAGGCGATTTTTTAAATACAAAAGTCACTTATGAATGCTGCGAATCCATTTTGAAAAAACTTCGTTTGCTCGGTCGTTTATCAATGCTGACCAAACAATTGGACATGGCATTATCAAATGACTCAATCGCAGAATGGTACACCAGAGATATAATGAAAAAGTTGGGAATTTTTGCTCCTGAAAAAAAAGTATCTAAAATGAATAATTCTGAAAAATAGAATTTGTGATTGATTACATAATGTTATAATCAAAAATTTCAAATTCCGGAATTGAACCTAATAATATAAAGTAATATAGATCAGCCATGGAAAAAACCGCAGGCCAAAAGCA
>JAQIDA010000209.1 GCA_027858275.1 Candidatus Kapaibacterium sp.
TTATGAAAACCCACACAAAACATTCACTCCTTTTGCCTTTGATTGCAGCGATTACAATTGCTTTTACATCATTTTTTTCACTTGCGGCAGAAGAAAAGAATAAAGCTGCGTTTAGAAGACTGACAGACTCAGCACATCCGACTCCGCAAGTCGGTATTTCAAAATCAGCTTCTCCAATGATTCCTTTAGCTGACGAAGTCTACAATCCGCTTTTTCTCAATTCAAATTGTATCGTCGTTGAAACTGAGAAATCGAAAATGCAAAATGAATCTTCCATTGCTGTCAATCCTTTGAATCCGCTCAATCTGATAGCCTCAGCTGTGGATTATAGAGATAACTCCTCCTCATGGGTCTATGTGTCCCACGACGGTGGTGAAACTTGGGACAACATCAATCTCGGCAAACCTCCGGAACTTCCGCATTGGAAATCATCCAACGATCCTTCAGTAGCGTTCGATCCCGACGGAACGGGCTACCTCGTATTCGGAGCATTCCCGAGCTCGGATACCGGCAGTACGGGCGAGAATGCCGTGATGATCTCAAAAACTACTGACGAAGGCAGAACTTGGAAAACCCATATACCCGTAATCATTCATCAGGGCGATGATGTTGAGCATGAATACTTTGAAGATAAATATTATATATCAGTCGATAACGCTCTCGGATCTCCTTATCGCGGCAATCTTTATATACCGTGGAAACGTGTGACTCCTCGAGATTCCGCAACTCAAATCGTTATTTCTCACTCAACTGATCGCGGCGATACTTGGACTGAACCGATAAACGTCAGTCTCCGACTTCCCGGCAGTTCCGAAGATACCACTTTCGGACAGAGTTTCCCCCTTGCGGCAGTAGGTGCCGAAGGAGAAGTCTTTGTCGTCTGGAATCACGGAATAGAACACGGAGTCGGCTTCGCTAAATCCACCGACGGAGCAAATTCTTTCAGCGATCCGCGAATCATTCATAATTATAATATTTTCGGCACAACAACCAATCTCGGCTCGCAGGCGATTCCGATTTGGAGACATGCCGTTAAAAATACTGTTCGGGCAGAGGCATATCCCGTAATTGTTTGCGACACCACCGCAGGAGAGCGGCGCGGAAACGTCTATATATGCTGGGCTGCAGACAAAACACCGAATATTTATTTCTCTCGATCAGAAGACGGGGGAGACAATTGGTCTGATCCGATTATCGTTAACGCCGATACCACGGGAGATCAGTTCTGGGCATGGATGAGTATTGACCCCGCTAACGGTGACCTTGCTATAATGTACCTTGACAGCCGCAACGATCCCGCCAATTTATTGAGCGAATGCTATGTCAGCTATTCCGCCGACGGTGGCGCGACCTGGACTGACAGACGCGCGGCGGAAATAAATTCCGATCTCAGGCGCAATCCTTTCGGAAGCAATTTTGCCGGTGATTACAGCGGTATGGCATTCTACCACGGAAAAATTTATCCCTCCTGGGTCGATATGCGTTCCGCTGTCAAAGATATATATGACAGTGATGTTTACACAGCCATAATAAATACAAAAGCGCCCGAAGTGGTCACAAATTTTGATGCGCGAACAATTCCGGAAGAAAAAAGCACAGTCAAACTGACTTGGACTAAGCCAACCGGCAGAGCATTCGGCCAGGCTTTAGCGGATAATGATTTTGTGTATTGTCTTTATCGAGACAGCATCATGATCGCTGAAATTCCCGGCGGTACAACATCCTACGATGACACAGAACTCATGCCTTATGAAGTATATCACTATGACATAAGCGCGGTCGCAGGCGTTGATTCAAGTTTATCCGTCTCCGATTCGGCCTTTGCCGGCGGATCAAGAAATCCGGGAAGCGTAACGCTGATTGACGCAGAGGGCAAAGAAGACATCTCTGTTAATATAAATCTCATACTTCCCGCTTTACGTGAAGATATGGCAACTCCGTTTGTAAATTTGAAAAAACTCATGGTTTGGCGTGACGATGCCTTTTATGAAGAAATCGAACTGACACCGGCTGATACCGGCAAAGATTATGAATATATCGACAATCCCGAAGAATTAGGCTATTATCAATACAGCTTCGCGGTTGCCGATGATAACGATCCTGCCAATATCGGACCGAGAACCGAAAATGTATTATTGTTTGCCGGAAAGGCAGTCAGATACATAAATGAAAATTTTGATAATGACATTTTGCCCCGTTATTACTTTTCAGGAACTTGGGGAACTATATCGAGCTTTTATGCCAGTCCCGAAAATTCAATCACAGACTCACCCGACGGAGATTATGTCTCAAAAACAGAATCTGAATTTAGATTATTTCCTATGGACGTTTCAGATATGAAAGACAGTATTCTCATAGAATTTGTTCATGCTGCAATTGTCGCTAACAACGACAAGGCTTATGTTGAATTATCAACTACTACCGGTTTAACATGGTCAAAGTTGGAAACATATAACAATTCTGATTATCCTGAATGGAAGGACGGCGAACTCAACGCCGCAGATTGGAAATCTGAGTCCTTTAAAGTTGATATAAGCGGAGTTGCTGAAAAAGATAAAATTGTATTAAGATTCCGCTTTAAAACCGGTACTTTGACGAACGATGACGGTTGGTATATCGATGATCTGAAGATTTCCGAATACGATGTCTCTGTCGAAGATATTAATAAATCACAAACAAAATTAATCGCCTATCCCAATCCGGCAACCGATTTCGTGAATATCAATCTCAACGAAAATGACTATATCGCGGCAAACGATATTCAGATATACTCAATTTACGGACACAGAATCAGCGGCTTTGAAGCAGAATTCAGCGGAGGACGTTTGCTGTTGGATGTATCTTCTTTGCCGACAGGTGTTTATTTTGTCCAAGTTAAGAGTATTTCGGGACTGACTCGAAGAGCAAAGTTCAATGTTATCAGATAATAATCTTGACAGTAAATAAAAGGAATTATCAGAGATATTAATATGGTGTCTTATATCAATAAATTCAGACTCAAATTGTTCATTATTTAGGGCCCGTTATAAGCTGATAAGTTATTTATTCTCGGTTAGTTTCTGTAAATGACAAATATTTTTTGTCGTATAATGTATTACAGTAAAAAGCCACTTTCTTTAGTGCCTATTATAATATATATTTCGTAAGTTGCTTGCCGTTTAGATTAAAATCAATCTGAGCGGAATTGCTTTTTAAAATGTTAAATATAAGCGATATAATATCGGGAGTTGAAATGGCGATTGAAGAAAAAATTAAAAAACTCATGGACATGCGGGACAAAGCTCGGATGGGGGGCGGTATTAAACGTATTGAATCCCAACACAAAAAAGGCAAATACACTGCGCGCGAACGAATCGGCATGCTGCTCGACGAAGGCAGCTTTGAAGAATTCGACATGTTTGTGTCTCACCGCTGTATAGATTTCGGACTTCAGGGTCAGGAATATCTGTCAGACGGCGTAGTAACGGGATACGGCACGATAGACGGTCGTATAGTATTTGTTTTCTCTCAGGATTTCACGGTTTTCGGCGGATCTCTTTCAGAAATGTACGCTCAGAAAATATGCAAAGTTATGGATAAGGCCGTCAAAATGGGCGCTCCTGTTATTGGTATTAATGACAGCGGCGGAGCAAGAATACAAGAAGGCGTTATGAGTCTCGGCGGTTACGCTGATATTTTCCAAAGAAATATCATGGCATCAGGTGTTGTTCCTCAAATATCAGCCATTTTCGGTCCTTGTGCCGGCGGTGCTGTATATTCACCGGCATTGACAGATTTCATCCTTATGACAAAAAACACAAGCTACATGTTTGTGACAGGTCCCAAGGTTGTTAAAACAGTTACTAACGAAGATGTTACGACGGAAGACCTCGGCGGAGCAATGGTTCACGCAAGCAAATCAGGAGTAAATCACTTTGTTTGTGATGATGAAGAAGAAGGTTTGATGCTTGTACGCAAGCTTCTGTCTTATATGCCGCAAAATAATCTCGAAATGGCTCCGATTACTGAAACTGTCGATCCGATCGACAGATTGGACGACAATCTTAATCAAATAATCCCGGACAATCCGAACAAACCTTATAATGTAAAGGATGTAATTCATTCGATCGTAGATGAATCTGAATTCTTGGAAGTTCAGCGTCACTACGCTCCAAACATTGTCACCGGTTTTGCGAAATTCAACGGTGTTTCTACCGGAATCATCGCGAATCAGCCAAATTA
>JAQIDA010000226.1 GCA_027858275.1 Candidatus Kapaibacterium sp.
TTCTTCTATTATCAGACCTGTTATTTCTTCATTAGTCATGTCAGAAATTTCATTCGTCGGAAGAATACTAAAGCCAAAAACACTTGTATCGGCTACCGCCGGTTTGTACTTATCATGAACGATTATTTTAATATTATCCGAATCAATAATCGGGAGAGTCCATGCATAATAGTCGTCAGAAGCCAGGATGTTTTTATCTATTCCGACCCATGTTTCGCCGTTGTCAGTTGTATAATTTATGGTCAGCAAAGAAACACGGCTCGCTTTCCATTGGATCAGCAGTTCTTCTCCTTTGATATAAGTCATTGTTTTTATCGGACTCAGAAGTGATATTGTCGGATACTCGGCAGGACTAACGCATTCAGAATGCTCCGCGGCAAAGCGTATTATTTTTTTTACTCGATCATGAAAAATCATATCAACTTTTCCGCTGCTGTTAGTCAGATGACAATAGCTCATTATTGTTCCCTGTGCAGGTCGTTCCTTCATGTCGTAACAAGCGTCATCAATACCGTCTGTTTGCTTCGTAACGCAAGTATCAATTAGATTAGGTCTCCAAAAACATGTATGTGTATGAGGTGAACCGAAACCGTGACCGATTTCATGCGCCGCGACAATCACATCAAGCGTATAATCAAAAATTGGATACTTATAATTACCGTTTACGGCAAATGTGCAATAGCCCCATTGACGGTCACATAAATTACCGTTGTAAGGCTCGCCGACAAAACTTAAACCCAGAGTTTTGGCTCCGGCCGGTTGCTCCTTCATTGAAGTAAACAAACATGCCAAAGCTCTTTCGTTACCGTCATTTTTGCGTTGATCTCTAAATTTTATTAGCTTATCAATCATATATGAATAATTTGTATAAGGGTCTTCCCCGGCAGTTCGATGAATTTTTATTTCAGTCAAATAGAATTTGATATTCAATTCCTGCTCATAGATTCGAGAAGCCAAACTCATCACGGAAATGATGTAGGCATTAACTTTATTGAAATCCTGCTCAAAATACTCGTAAAAAGAAGATGTAGCCTCGATTATCAGCTTTGCTTCAAGAAGATTGTCATTGGTTTTTAGAGGGAATTTATATTCTGATGATGTGTCAAAGTCATCGGATTGCAATTCATTGTTTTTGTTGTCGAATTCCGGGCATGTTACATTAAGTTCTTTGAATAAGCTCAAGGCATTATCTTCTGTAGAAACAACATGATTATATTCAGTTTCTGAATTATCAATTATCGGGGCTATGAATACACGTTTCCCGTCCGAATATTGGATCGAGGCATACAATGTTTTTTCACCTATTGCAAGGAACACTTTCGTCTCAGGATCATCACTTAAATATCCGTCAAACAGTTGAATATCAACAGGCGGACAGATCATTTCAGAAAGAGAATCAACAAGTATAAATCTTGTGTCGGCATCAACAATTGATTGTCTCCTGCTCAAAATCCAATCAGATTTGTTCCCGGAAAGTAATGGCATATTATGAATACGGATAGTCGGCATTTCGACAGAATTTATTATAGAAAAGAAGTCATCATTAATCAGAAGCTCATTCTCTCCCGTATCAGCCAAAGTTTTATTCAATTTCCCGGCAAGAAAAGAGTTGTTTGATACATATAAGTCTGCGTTAATGCAATTATCCGAAGAATGCAACGATCTGGCAAGAATCCCTAAAAACATAGTAAATATGATCGTAATTAGTCGCATATAAACATCCTTCAATATTATATTAAATTATAATATCTTCTTTAATTCACAAATAACATCATCTGAAACATCACTTATCTCCCGAGACGCGTCAATTTTGATAACTCTTTCCGGCTCATCAGCTGCAAGCTTATTGAAACCTTCAATCACTCTCAAAAAGAAATCATCGCCGGCACTTTCCATACGATCCAAATTTCTGTTAGAAGATCGTTGCTTTGAAATATTCAAACTGACATGGAAATAAAAAGTCAAATCAGGTTTGATACCGCCTGTGGCAAGGCGATTCAACAATCTTATGTCGTCCGTATTCATCTCTCTGCCAAAGCCCTGATAAGCTAATGTTGAATCATAGAATCTGTCACAGAGAATTATTTCCCCTTCCTTTGAAGCAGGTCTGATCACTTTATCAATCAACTCGGCGCGAGCGGCTTCAAATAAGAGAAGCTCTGTCATTGAGTGCATTTCTTTTTTTGATTGCAAAAGCAATTCACGAATTTTCTCCGATATTTCAGTACCGCCGGGTTCACGCAAAGTCAAGACTTTCCTACCCTGAGATTTCAGAAATTCAGCAACCTTGTTCAGTTGCGTAGTTTTACCGCAACCGTCGATTCCTTCAAAAGTAATGAACATATTATATCCGTTATTTTAGTTTTAGTCTTTTGTTTTATACAATTTCCTCGGCCGCTTCCAGCACAAGAACAAATTCACCCTTTATCTTATCCTTTTTCTCTAGTACAGCAAGGCATTCAGGAAGAGTACCCCTAATAAATTCCTCGTATACCTTCGAAATTTCTCGAGCGACCGCCGCTTTTCTGTTCGATCCGCATATTTCAATTAATTCTGTCATAAGTTTCACGATTCTGTGAGGAGACTCATAGAGAATGACAGTGCTGTTATACTTTGATAATTTTTCTAAAAATGCAATGCGTCCTCTTTTCTGGGGAGGAAATCCCGCAAAAGTAAATCTGTTATTTGCCAGACCGCTGCCAACTAATGCAGGCACAAATGCAGTAGCTCCGGGCAAATTGATTACGAAAATGTCTCTGCTTATTGCTTCTCTGATGATTTCAAAACCGGGGTCTGATATACCGGGACTGCCGGCATCACTGACAAACGCAACCGCTTTGCCGGATTCGATCTCATTACATAAATATACAGCTTTTTGTTTTTCATTATGTTCATGGCAACTGACCATTTTCGGCGAATTGATTTTGTAGGTTTTAAGTAACTGTCCTGTATGACGAGTGTCTTCGCAAGCCAAGATATCTGCTCCGGCAAGAGTTTTCAAAGCTCTGACTGTAATATCGTCCTTATTCCCGATTGGGGTCGGAATCAAATATAGAGCAGGTTTGAGTATATCAGCTTTAATCATTTTTAGACTTCTTTGTTTTGTTTTCGCGTATATTTTTGAAAAAGGTCTTTAATATTTCAGCACACTCATCTCCTATCACTCCGGATACAATTTCCGCTTTATGATTGAGCCTGTCATCATCAAGAATATTAAAGATACTTCCGGCCGCTCCTGCTTTGGGGTCTTTAGCCCCGAATACGACTCTTGGTATTCTTGACAGAATAACAGAACCGGCGCACATAGAACAGGGCTCAAGGGTAACATATAAAGTACAATCAATCAAATGCTTATAATCGCTGATTTGCAGAGCGTCTTGGATCGCAATCAATTCTGCGTGATCAGTCGCGTTTCCGTTCTTTTCAACTTGGTTGTACCCTCGACCGATTATCCGGTCGTCACGAACAATTACGGCACCTATAGGAACATCTCCGTAAGCTTCGGTCTTTTTAGCTTCGACCAATGCCTCAGTCATGAATTGAATATCTCTTTGTTCCTGATGTATATCAGACATAAGCCTTACCTATTTCAGTCCCTTCGCTCCGATATCTTTACGATAGAATTTATTCCCAAAGTCAATTTTGTCGACCATCGAATAAGCGTTATCTATAGCTTTTTTCAAGTCTTTGCCTCGTCCGGTTACGCCGAGAACTCTGCCGCCGGCGCTTAATAATTTATCATTATCAGATTTTGTCCCGGAATGAAAAACTGTTCCGCCAAGTTTTTCCGCTTCTTCGATACCGCTGATCTCAAAACCGATTTCATTTGAAACAGGATAACCTTTTGAAGACATAATAACACAACAGGCAGAATCTGATACTTTATCAGCAATAGCGTCTTTATTAATTTTGCCGCAAGCCGCGCTGTATAATAACTCGGCAAAATCACCTTCAAATATTGACAAAACAGATTGTGTTTCCGGATCGCCGAATCGGACATTAAATTCAACTACTGAAGGCATACCCTTATCAATCATCAATCCCGCGTACAAACATCCTGAGAAAGGATGACCATCAGCAGCCATTCCGTCAAGAACGGGTTGTATAATTGTTTTCTTAACTCGTTCAAGCACTTCGTCTGTAACTATAGGCGCGGGGGCATAAGTTCCCATACCGCCTGTGTTAGGGCCTTCGTCATTATCATAAGCTCTTTTGTGATCCTGCGATGATGCGAGAGTAACAAAATCTTTTCCGTCACAAATTGCGAGGATAGAAGCCTCTTCACCTTTGAGAAATTCCTCGATAACGATTTTGTTCCCGGCTTCTTTGAACTGTCCTGCGAACATTGAATCCGCTGTTTCGTGTGCCTGCTTCAATGTTTCGGCAATCACGACTCCTTTGCCGCCTGCCAATCCGTCAGCTTTTAACACAATGGGAATTTCCAGATTATCAATACAAGAATGAATATCTTTATTCTGATTCTTATCAAAGCATTCAAATTTCGCCGTAGGAATATTATGGGCATCCATGAATTCCTTAGCAAAACCTTTGGATGATTCAAGTTGAGCAGGATATTTTTTCGGTCCGAATACCTTTATTCCGGCTTCAACGAGCTTGTCGGAAATACCGTCTGCCAAAGGCTGTTCAGGACCGACCGCGACAAAATCAATATTGTTGGCCAAACAGAATTTTACTATTTGATCAAAATCAGATATGTTAATATCGGCCTTTTCCGCTAATTCAAATATACCCGGATTTCCAGGGGCGCAATAGATTTTATCTGACGAAGCTGATCCGGCGAATGCGTTGACCATAGCATGTTCACGACCGCCACCGCCGATTACTAAAATATTCATTCTTGATTCCTTGATTTATATTATTTTGTTTTTCTTCTCATACAAATAATCCACCGCCTCAGTCAAAGTCATATACTCAACTCGATCCGCAAAACGCTCTTGGATTCCTTCCAATATTCGCTTGAAATTATCAGGATTGTGCATATCTTTCACATGTCCCGAAGCGATTATCGGCAATATGTCATTATTATAACTATCTTCATTATCAATCTGTTGCGATATGTTGTCTAATATTTTCAAGAAAACAGATGAGGGCAGATAATCATAATCGAGATGAACAGTATTATTGCTCGACAGAGCTTTCATATACCAAAGCAAATTTCTGTTTTCATGCTGTTTGTAGAAACGATTTTCTACGGGGTATCGCTTAGCTTTGACTATGTCTCTCTGCTTCTCCCATTCAAGTTCTTCTTGGCTGACATCGACAGCAAATCTTGATTTATAATACTTTGCCGGAGCGTATTTTTTCATAACGGCGGAATCTCGTTTTGTCTCCGAATAAATCGGAATTTCTAAAATTCCCTCTCCTGAGTCAGATTCTTTATTTATGTCCGATTTATCCGTGAACCAAGGATATATATTTGAATGCGCGTCTCTGAAGTCATAAAAACCGGGACTGACTTTGTTTTTCGTAACAGAAACGTCACATTTCAAGCCAATTTTCTTGAGTATCGGAATAATCTGCTCAGACGGCTGAATACAAAGTGCGCCCGCTCTGAAAGCTATACATCTGTAGTCAGGATTTACTTTTTGGAGCAAAGTTTCTAAATACTCCTTGCCTTTGCCGAGTTCTTCTTCAATTCTTTTTGTTCCGATGCTGATGAGAGGATACTTCTCCGTATTCAGCTCCCAGTGATCGATCTTGAACGCAGAAGCCTGCCATTGAGGATGATAGTGCAATTGAACATCTGAACCGCGAGAGACAGTATCAGACATAATGTTTTCCCAAGCAATTGCAATTGCCTTAGCACCAAATTGAGCTTTGCCGACATCTATATGTTTGAATTGCTGACCAACCTCAGCCATAACAGTGATTTTCGCGTCATATTTTGTCGCGAGAGCGTTCATTGCCTCCAAGGGACGTTGCTGAATCTCGAAATAATCGCCGGAACCGTCGCCGAACAGCTCCCAATCGTTTGTTATTACTAATCCGATTTTCATTCGAGATTTCTCACTTTATATAAAATTGTTTTTTGAATATGGTTATGCCGTCTTCGGCAAGCTCAGTCATACGAGCGAATAAGGGAACAGACGACGCTCTGCCGAATTTCATTCCGTCAATATTAATATTACGAGCAATATCTTTTGAAATATATTTATCGACAAACTTCGGAATATCAAAGTGCATTTTGTCCATATCGTGCGCGTAAGATTTGACAATTACTGATTCGCCATCATAATTAATACATTCAGCCTCGAACAGCTCATCATGATAGGGCTGAACCGGGAATTTCTCTTTCATCGTATCATCAATACAATGGACAAAAGAGAGATGTGATGTATTTATCCCGATTCCGACTATTATACCGTCGTACTCGGTTATCTTATAATAGGGGCTGTTTCTGTCATAAGGATAAGGAGAATTCTGATGTTCGGCAGTAAGTTCCTTGGCGTGTTTGCCGAGAGCTACAACAGATTTTGTCGGATGCAGACTTCTCACGGCGTCTTTCTGTCGCCTGGCGAATTCATTGAGGATACCCGTGAATGAAGCGGTTCTTTTCACATTGAAAACCTGCCCGCTTTTCAAGAATTTGTATGATGTCAATTTTGGATAAGTCGGGAACAAAATAGTACCGTTCTCCCCTACAATATCACGCATTAAAGGGATAATTCTGTAGAAAGGAAAATCAAGATTGAGCCGGTCAACAGAGCTGTGAATAAAAACGACATTGCCGCTTTGAACGCCGACTTCGTTTTGCATAATATTGACAAAGTCGTCTTCGCTGATTTTCGGCAACGCGGCAACCGCCTTCTGAAGTCTCTGCTTTTCAACAGCTTTCAGCTTCGCTTTGACCGAGTCGGGAACTATTTTTTTCAAACTGTTCTTGAGCATCAGACTTTCCTCTTTTTCTTGAATCGAGCGTTAATCCCCATTTCGTCAAGAACTTTAATTTTTACAGGCACTTTATAGCTTCTAAGCTTTGAAGCGCAATGTTTTTTAACAAGTTTCTTGATTTCTTTTTTGTCGATATTTTTGTCTTTTATTGTTACTTCCGCACATACGATGTTACCGACTATCGGATTTTTTTCGGGATATACAAGCACTTCGCCGATAATATCAAGCTCTTGAATCGTGTTTTCAACTTCAGCAGGATAAACTTTTTCACCGCCTACGTTGATTATCTCCGACTTGCGTCCGAGAATTCTCATATACTCGCCATCCGTTTCCACTAAATCCATCGTTCTGAACCATCCGTCGGCAGTATAAGGATCGGGAGCGTTCAAATATCCGAGCATTGCCGATTGAGATTTTATCTCAAGCATTCCGTCAACAATACGAGTTTCAAATCCTTCGCCGCCGAGTTTGACCCACAAAGAATCTGAGCTTTTTGATTTCGAGCGCATCACGCCGGTCTCTGACAAGCCGTAAGTTTGTTGCAATTTTATATTCGGATAAAGACTGTGGAATCTCTTCAAAGTTGATTCAGGCATCGGCTCTGTTCCGTAAGAAACCACTTGCAATGATGAAATATCGTGCCTCTTATATGCCTCATTAAGAAAAATCAAATTGATAAAAGTCGGTGAAGTCGGCAGCAATTCCACTTTGAAATCTTCAACTGCTTGGAGAACTCCGTCCGGCGTACGATCGGCAACTGTGACGAGACATCCGCCGTTAGACAGTATATGGAACATTGTATTGACACCGCCGAAATGATCGAAGAGTAAAAACGAAATCGCTCTGAGACCGCGGCGTCTGTGTTTGAATTTCTCCATCACGTCTTTTAAATTAAGAACCATTCCCTTGCTCTTGCCACTTGATCCGGAAGAAAACACGACTAATCCCGGCTCATTCTTTTCTCGCAATTCAGAATAGTATTCATGATCGGCTTTGTGATCAAGCTTTTCAAATTTGACACTTTCGTCAGATTCGATTTTAATCAACAACTCGCCCTGAGCGATTTCAATAAATTCATCTTTTTTGGGTGCGGTTGCCCCGGTTATAGGTACTATTATGCAGACAATATCAGTTAAGGCCAAAAACAAAGCTATAGAATTCGGAGAAAAATCAGCTTCAATAAATACTACAGTTCCCGGCTGTATATCTCTGCTTTTTATTTCATTCTCCCAATACAAAATTCGTTCGGAAAGTGAATTATAGCTGTAGACTTTTCCGGAATGAACCACAGCGTCTTTCTCGCCGTATTCATCAAAAACTTTTTTAAAAAAATCAATGTGCATTTGTTGTTTGCTTATTAATGATTATTACCGAAACCTTGCCGAAGGTACGCGTCGTTTTGACTTGTCCAAAGTTTCTTTACTTTGGATCAAGTTTTCGGAAAGCAGGAAAGAAGATGGAATCCAATCAAGAAAGTGGAATCCATCGAAGAAAAA
>JAQIDA010000238.1 GCA_027858275.1 Candidatus Kapaibacterium sp.
AACAATGAAGTCATTTTGATTGACGAAGCTTTGACTCCTGACTCTTCAAGATTCTGGTCAAAAGATGAATACGCACCCGGCAAAGCACCCGTTCAATTCGACAAACAAATCATGCGCGACTACTTGAGTTCACTAAGTTGGAACAAGCAGGCTCCCGCGCCGACACTTACTCAGGAAATTATCGACAAAACAGTCGAAAAATATGATCAGGCTCTCGGAATGATTATCAAGTAGAAAAACTTCCTCAAATCGTTCAAACAGCCTCCTCAAAAGAGGGGGCTTGATTTATATTTTAGGGAAATAATAACTGCAACAAACGGCTTCGATTATGCAAATAAAACGCCTACAAATATATAAATACAAAATCCCGCTGAACAGCCCGCTTGATATGAAAGGCGAGGTTCTGAACAATAGAGACGGTCTTATAGTTGAACTAACCGCAGACAACGGTTTGGTCGGGCTTGGAGATTGTGCCCCCTTCCCCAATTTGCACGATGAAACAATTGATGTTTGTATAGAGGACATCAGGATAAAGAAAACCCTGATTATTCACAGGTCTGTGTCTGATTCTGTCGATGAAGTATTATCTCTTTATGATGATTTGAAATGCCCTCCCTCAGTTCGATTTGCTTTGGATTGCGCTCTGATAAATATTGCCGCGGCTAATTCTGACACGGGTTTCTCTGAATTTATTAATCCCGCGCGGCGGTCTAATATTGAAGTAAACGGACTGTTGACCGGCAATGACGATGATATCCTCAACGAAGCGGAACGCTTGATTAAAGCCGGATTTTCTGTTTTAAAGCTGAAAGTCGGCCGTCGATCAATCGCTGATGATATATCAGCGGTTCGAAAGCTGCAACTTATAATTGGAAACAATGTTAAACTTCGTGCTGACGCAAACCGCGCTTGGTCTTTCGATCAGGCAGTGGAGTTTGCCGAAGGAGTCTCCGATCGCAATCTTGAATATATAGAAGAACCGATTGACGAACCCGAACGTATCTCTGAATTATTCGTAAAAACCGGCTTGCCCATGGCATTTGATGAATCATTATACGGCAAATCAATCGAAGAAATCAAAATATTTGAGGGCTTAGGAGTTTTTGTTTTGAAGCCTTCCGTACTCGGTTCGATCAAAAATACATTGAGATTCATTGAGTTTGCTGATCGAAATAATATCAAGCCTGTCATCAGCTCAGCCTTTGAATCAGGGATTGGCTTATATGCTTTGGCGGGATTAGCTTCCTGCACGAAATTACCGGCGGCAGCAGGTTTGGATACTTATAAGTGGTTTGAACATGATATTGCGTCGAAACCGTTCTCCGCTGAATTCGGAAGAATTGATATTCATGAAGCTGATAAATCTATGAATTCACTTAACTATGAACTCCTTGAGGAGATTATCCTGTGAACCTGATACCGGACATAGATCCTAAGTCGGTGGCGCTGATTTCGGCAGAACATTCATTGACTTATTCGTCATATTTTGCAGCGATATGGGATGCGGCTTACAAATTGCAAAATCGAGGAATTTTCTCCGGAGACAGAGTGGCGATTTTATCTGAGAATCAGATTGCCTATCCTATAATTTTCTTTGCTTTAATTAAATTAGGCGCTGTTGCCGTTCCGATAAACACACGCTTCCCGGAAGCTCAGATATTAGATTCATTGGCAAAGATTGATTGTTCTAAAATTATACTTTCATCTGATTTCAGTATATATAAGTTCGGCGATTTAGAAACAATTTCGACAGACACACTCATCAGTCTCGATGCTTCGGATAATTATTCATTAGATACGGATTTTTTAACGGATTATAGTAATTATGACGCGTCAATAATCTTCACTTCCGGCAGTTCCGGCAACCCCAAAGCCGTTTTGCACACGTTAGGAAATCACCTATACAGCGCCGAAGGTTCAAACGAAAATATTGAATATTTACTCGATGACAGTTGGCTTGTGGCCTTGCCGTTATACCATGTCGGTGGAATTTCAATTTTGTTTCGGGCGATATTAAGCGGAACAACAGTAATTTTGTCGGATGCAAATAAGTCTTTAATTGATAATATCAATCAGCACAAACCGACGCATGTTTCATTGGTCTCGGCTCAGCTGACAGAACTGATCAATGATAAAAATGCTGTTAATGTGCTGCAAAAGATGAAAGCGATCTTGCTCGGCGGCAGCGCTGTTCCGCAAGCATTAATCGAAAAATCGCATGCTTTGAATCTCAAGATTTATACTACATACGGATCTACCGAGATGAGTTCGCAGGTTACGACTACCGCACCGGGAGACAGTCTCGACAGATTATATACTTCAGGAAAATTATTAAATCATCGTGAGATGAAGATCGCTGACGACGGCGAAATTCTTGTCCGGGGAGATACTTTATTCAGGGGCTATATCGAAAACGGAATGATTGATCCGGCTCGTGATCCAGAAGGTTTTTTTCACACTGATGATATTGGCAAAATTGATGAATTTGGCTGTTTAAATGTGGTCGGTCGTAAGGATAATATGTTTATTTCCGGCGGTGAGAATATTCAACCGGAAGAAATTGAGGATGCTCTGCTTAAGATTGAAGGAGTCGCTGATGCCGCTGTTGTTCCAATTCCTGACGCTCAATACGGCTTTCGTCCCATAGCTTTTATCAAGTTAGAAGACAGTCCGTTTTCTATAAAAGAATTGCCCGGAATTCTGAGTGAAAAGATTGCAAAATATAAAATTCCGGTCGCTTTTATTGACTATCCGAAAGACATGAAGCAATTAGGAATTAAGATCGACAGAACGGAATTAGTTAAATACGCGCTCAAATATTTCGCGAATCGAGAAGCATAAGAGCGTTCCGAAGCTGTTTTGAGAGTTCGGTTCTGCCCATACTTTCCTTATCTAAAACCACATGCCCGGTCTTCACAAAAGCCGTGGTCTGTCCGTCCTTGTCAACAAATTGATAATTCAATGTGTAGCCGCTGCCGTTAATAGATTCAAGTGAGATTTTGATATTAACCTCGTCCCCCACTCGCATGGGACGCTTGTAATCTGCTTCGCTGTGAACGATCGGGAGAATATAATCGGACTCATTCAATATCGTTGAGATGCTGCATCCGATGCTGTCCAACCATCTTTCATAAGCCTCGTGCGCAAGGTTGAAAATGTTCGCGAAAAAGAGGACGCCGGCTGAGTCAGTATCATTCAATTTTACGAAAGTGTTGTATGTGAACATCTGAATTCTCTTATTTGTGAAACAAGGGAGCAAGCTCCCTTGTTGAATTTGTGTTTATGTCTTTCAACCACCGGGTTAATCCGTTGGTTGAAATATGATAATTGTTGATTTACAATTCCCGTTTACGCGATCGTAATATCATCATCCAAATAAACATTCTGAATTGTGTTCAGAAGTTTGATACCTTCATCCATCGGACGTTGGAAGGCTTTTCTGCCGGAGATGAGACCTGTTCCGCCCGCGCGCTTGTTGATTACGGCTGTGGTTGCCGCGTCGCCGAAGTCGTTTGAGCCTGAGGCTCCGCCGCTGTTGATCAAGCCGGCGCGTCCCATATAATTGTTAGCTATTTGATAGCGACAGAGATCAATCGGGTGATCACTTGAAAGCTCTGTATACATACGACTGTCAACTTTACCGTAGCTTCCGCCGCCGGCATTCATCATAGTGAAACCGCCGTTGTTTTCAGGCAATTTCTGTTTGATAATATCAGCTTCGATGGTTACGCCGAGGTGGTTCGCCTGTCCCGTGAGATCTGCTGACGCATGATAATCTTGGTCTGTTTTGAAAGCCGGATTGCGGAGATAGCACCAAAGAACTGTTGCCATACCAAGTTCATGAGCCGCCTGAAAAGCTTCCGCTACTTCGACTATCTGGCGATTACTATTTTCCGATCCGAAATAAATTGTAGCTCCTACTGCTGCCGCACCCATATCATAGGCCTGCTCAACACGAGAGAACATAATCTGATCGAAAGTGTTCGGATAAGTCAGCAATTCGTTGTGATTGATTTTAACCAAAAACGGAATTTTGTGTGCGTATTTACGTGAGACCATTCCGAGAACGCCGAGAGTAGAGGCAACTGCGTTACATCCGCCTTCGATAGCGAGTTTTACTATGTTTTCAGGATCAAAATAAGCCGGGTTTTTGGCGAAGCTCGCGCCTCCCGTGTGTTCGATACCCTGATCGACCGGTAGAATAGACATGTAACCTGTTCCGCCGAGTCTGCCGTGGCTGAACATCCATGCCAAGCTACCGAGAACGCGGTTGTTACGATCTGATAAAGCATAAACATCATCCACAAAATTTGCACCGGGTAAGGCGAGCATATCTTTTGAGATTTTTGGTTTGTCGAAATTAAGCAGATAATCGCTCTGATCGCCGAGTAATTCACGGATATTGTCATTCATATTAAATTCCTTTTTCATAGTATTTTAAATGATCTATTTTATCGTCTGTATTGCGCTTTTCTCCATAGTACAAATGTAATCAAAGTAAACAAAGATTCCGCGTGAATTTTTGAAAATAAATCTGAATTTGAAAACAAACATGTAAATCCGTCAATTTTCCAATAATTATTATTGAAAATTCGTTTAATTATATATAATGAGCCTGTGTTGCGCTATATTTCTGTATCTTGACTTTATGAAAATGAATAAATCTTACGGCACTGTGATATGAAAAAATTTGTTTTGATCTTTTTCTCTCTGATTATTTTCCTTTCCTTCGGAAATCTTCGGGCTGATGATAAATGCTATGATTTTCAATTATTAGGCGGTGGTGAGAGGATTGCTAATTTCGGCATGGACACTACAAGTCATTGGTGGGCAATTACTTCTCCGTTCGATCAACGCTATCGTCTGTATGTGGACAGCATCCGCACAGAAGTCTATGATTATATCTCAATACCTGTATTTTCTGCTGACGGCAATCGTTGGGCATCTTTCGGCGCGACTATAACCGGTTGGTGGATGATTGATGAAACAGAATCCGCAAGCATTTTATGTGAGCAACCCGTTTTTATCAAGTATTCTCCAAATTCCAAAGTTCTTGCGTATTCATGTCGCAGCGGGCAACGGGAAACTATCACTATCGGCAACCGAGAAATCCGGGTACACAAGCGCCATGAGGCGAGCGGTTTCTATATGAATTACGACGGGAGCAAATACGCCTACGTTCGCGAGCAGTCCGGCAGCTATGTGATGAATATCAACGGCGACGAGGGGACTTTGTTCGACAGGATTCTTCCTATCGGATATTGGCACGACGGCACTTTTCTATATGCCGCACTCAACGGTGTTAACTGGGAAGTCTATCGTGACAGAGACGCAATTACTCAGACCTACAGCGGGATCAGTAATGTCAGGATAAATCTCAAGGGAGATGTCGCGGCGTTTGTAGGCAGGCATTTTTCCGGACAAAGTTCGGGAGTATTGATTAATGATGAATATTACGAGCCGCTCGAAGGTGAATATTACGACGGAATTTGGGGGATGAGCCTCCACCCTTACTTACCGATTATGGCGTATAATGCCAACCGCGATTTGGCTCAGTTCGTGCTGATGAACAATACTGAATATTTCGGCGGGGAATTTACCGGAGAACCACTCTTCACTCACGACGGCGAGGATATGTATTTCATCGGCTGCAACGCACATTGTTTTTGTAATATTAGCGGACAGAAATTCAAGATCGAGGGTATGTTGAGCTACAAAGAACACTATGCAATGAAGCCCGGCAGTGAAACGATTTGCTATCGAACATCATCGTCAATGGTTGTCCGCGACCTCTTCAGCGGCGAACTTACGGCAGGCAGAATGGTTGACGCAATCAGCACTCCGAGATATAACCGAAAGCTGGATTGCTATGAAACTCTGGGCCTGATTCGTAATCGCCTGTATATGTTGGTCTGTAAGATTTAAGAGTTTTCTAATCTTTGGTAATTCCACTTTCTTCAGAAGTGATTATCAATTTAATAAATTCATTCTCCCCCCCTCATCCTAAGAACCAAAAAATCATTATCTTGCGAGATGACTGATTTTCGTGTTTGTAACAACATATTATAAGATTTATCATGGACGGCATAGCCACTTTTTAGAATTCCAAGATGTGAGATACAGGCATATGTCAGAGTTGTCAAATCTGAGATAAAGAATTTTGGTTTAACTAAACAAAGTCTCGTAAACTACAATTATGAAGATGATGCTTTTTGTACATTCCTTTCTTAAAACTAAGGAGCAATCCATGAATAAACTAATAATGACATTGACAATTTTAATTTTGAGTGTGCCTACAGCATTCGGACAGTCCTATGAACCATTAGATTTAGCGAAAAAAATATTTGGCAAAGACAGTTTGGCAAATATTGGCAATTATATAACAGGAGAGTACACTGGGCGACCAAACGGTCAAGACATAGCAAAAAATATGACAACAAAGTTCACATTGCTTGCAAAAACAGATAAAACTGCTGTGGTCAGTATGACAATTTTGGATTCAGCGAAACACGGGTTTGACGGTTATTTACATTTTGAAAAAGATTCTGTTTGGAAAATGAGCGCATTTCGAGCTTTGGCTTTGACAGGAATTATTCAACAAATGGTTCAAGAATTGGAAAAATTAACACCTGAACAAGTTGACGAATTAATAACTGAGTCTAATCAAAGTGATAATGGTATCGAGATGTTTGCTTCAAAAGATGAGTATGATTTCCGACTGGGAAATGCAAAATTAATTATCGCATTAGATGACAATATTGCTGCTCATTTTTTAAAAAACAAATCAAAATTTGAGATGATTAAAGACCTTGCATCAAAACAGCTTGAAGGTGAAAGTAGAGATGAAGAGATGAGCATCAAGCTCGTTGAGAATTTAATAAATGATTATCAGAAGATTTTAATTTCCTCAGTTTCAACAGGTGGATACGAATTTGGAAACTGTATTGTCTTTTTAATAGGTGGGATGGTTGACAATACTGTCGGTTACCTGTATGTGAAAGACGAGAAAGATTTACCCAAAATGAATTCTGACAGAACAATAATGATTAGAAAAATTGCAGACGGATGGTATATTTACAAGACGACTTAACGGCGAAAAAAACCACCGTTTCAAAACACTTGATCCGAACAATCGATCAATCCGCAAAGAATCTTTGTGATTAATCAATTAACTTTTATATCCTGATTATCAATCCGGTTGAAAAGATTCGGCCGGCTCCGGGTAATCCGATTTTATTGATTGTCGGAGTGTCGGCTATATTTTTGACGCTGAGAAAGAACTCCGCCATCATACTTTCTTCGTACATGTATTCGTATCCTATGCGGGCGTTTACTGTCGCTGTAGGATCAATTTCCTGCAATTCTCCCATACGAGAGTTCTCGCCGTATTGCCTGCCTGTTAATATGACTTCTATCATGGGTCTCAAGCCGAATCCAAATCTGTAATAACTCGAAATTGAGCCTATATAATCAGGTTTGTATTCCAAATGTCGAACGAATTCGCCGTCATTATTTTCGCCTTCTGAATAAAGATATGTGAAGTGTCCGCTAACTGTTAATTTGCTGATCGGACGCCATCTAAAGGCGCTTTCGATTCCGCAAACTAAGGCTGAAGCGTAATTAACTCTTTGCTTCATCGCAGTTCCGGCAACAGGGACTTTTTCGATCATATCGTCATAAAAAGTAGTGAATCCGGTTATTTCAAATTGTATTCTGTCATAATTGAAAGATGAACCGAACTCATAATTAATCCCGGTTTCAGGGCCGAGATCCGGATTTACAAGGAACTTTCCGAGCGCGCCGGAAAATGATTCGCGCAAAGTGGGGAATCGAGTACGTCGAGCAAGTGTCGTAAATAATTCTGCCTTCTTGGTGAGTCGGTATCTCGCGCCGGCAAATGCTCCGTAGTCAGCAATTGAACTGTTCTCGGAGTCTGTGAAAACGCCGGTTTTCGGAGTCTGTGATAAATCGAAAGACGCGCCCGTGTGAAAGGATAATTCATCGAAACTGCCTGTATATTCGGCTCCGATACTCATTATATTTTGCTGATATTCATTTTCTGCAGTTGTATCGATGTCTGTTATTGTCTCTGTGTGGTCCGACATTGTTCCGTTGAAGGCGAAGGTCAGCAGATGATTTTTAGCGAGATCGTAATCCAAAGCTATTCTCGTGCCGATTGTCCGGTCATCGTCCAAAGAAGATTCTTCTAAATCTTCGTATGAAATATCAGTGTATGAATCTATTGTCTGAGCAAAATTATCGTGCCACAGCGTAGCCGATAAGAACAAATCTTCGATTGCCGTAAACTCATGCGATGCGTTCAGTGTAAGAACTGTTCTTTTCCATTCGGGAATTCGCCAAAATCGCGCGCTGCCGTCTTGTTCTTCTGTCAACGGGGCGACTCCTTTTGAAGCGTCTATATGATTGAATGACACAGCCGCTTTTGTATATTCCGAAAAATGATATTCAGTTCGGGCGTATAAATTATATCTTTCCATATCGGTATTGGTTCGCAATCGTGAATCGTTTAACTGATTGTCGAGCTCTTTATCCGAATCTTCGGCTGTCATCAACATTCCGTCGCTTGAATAATAGGAAAAATTGAGCAGGTAGTTAAAATCTCCGTATCTACCGTCGTTGGTCAGTGACAGGAGTTTGCCGCCGCCGTCGTCATACTGAGTTCTCAGAGTTCCGCCTAAGCCGTCAAACGCGCGTTCAACAGTGCTTATATTTACAGCGCCACCCAAGATATTCGCGCCGTACAGTACGGAACTCATCCCTTTGTTGACATTCATTTTACAGATAATATCGGTAGGAATCAGACTAAGATCCGCTCGGTTGTCCCAAGGGATATTCAGCAAAACGCCGTCTAAGAAAAGACCAAGTTGCCTCTCCCCCGCACCGCGCAAATAAAGCAGAGTTTCTCCGCGAGAATTTGTCTGAATCGTTGCAGCGGGAATTAAAAGACCCAACTCTGCAACCGATGAAGCGTCACGTTTCTGAATAATATCATACTCAACAGTATTCACAACTGACGGTAATATGTTTTTTCTCTCTTTATAGGCGTTCTTTATCACTCTGCCCATTTTGTAGGTCTTGAGTGTATCAATTCCGCCTTTGGTATTTGCCGAAACCGACAAATTTGATACAAGGGCTATCGAGAAGACAAGTATACTTATTATTATTTTATTCATTGCGTTTGACTTAGCTTTTCCGTTATTTTATATAAAAAAAAAAGAGCTCCAAATGAAACTCTTTTTTTAATCAAAATTTTCTTCGATATTTATTTGATATCAACAAGCATTGAGAATCTCATAGTGTTTGCTAACGGATGATTTTCTTCTATAGTGTTGATATAACTGATGTCCAAATTAAAAATATCATAACGAACGCCAAAGCCGAAGTTCCAGAACTTTCTGCCGCCGAGTGTTGACGGTTCGGTGAAATAGCCGGCCCTTAGAGCAACTATTTGTTCGTACCAATATTCGGCACCAAACGCGAATTCCGCGCCTTCGTTTTCCCAACCTGTAATCAATGATTTAGGCAGAGGATCTGAGCCGAGTTCGTCACGTTTGACGAGCAATTTGGAGAAATCAAAAGCGAATGTAAGATCGTTATAACCGTCACCGACTACGTGCAGAGCAATTCCCAATCGCAAAGTAGTAGGCAGAGGATCAGCTTCATTGTCATAAGTCATTTTTGGACCGATGTTTTGCAGATTGAAACCGAGAGCGAGAAGATCGCCTGCATTCCATCCGAACAGTTCCAAATCCTGAGGTTTCCAAAGCAAACCGAGATCAAAACCACCGCTTATACCTGTTCCCGCACTGGCTTTGCCTTGAGTGGCAGGAGCTAAGTTTGACTGAACATATTTCAATTGAACACCGACACCAAAGTCTTTGGCAATGATTGTACCATAGGATAAACCAACAGCAAACTCATTTGAAATAAATGTGCCGAGTTCAGTACCGGATTCATGAGTACGAGTAAATTTACCGAGATTCATAAATGTGAAATTTAATGCAAGCACGCCGTCAAGATTTTCAAAATACTGACCAATAGTTCCGTAGCTGTAATACAAATCAGCATTGAACTGCGGTAACCATTTCGAGAATGACAAAGCGGCCTGTCTGAACGGAACAAGTTCAGCTTCCGGATCAAAACTATTTTCATAATAATCATGGAATGCCAGACCTGCCGGATTCCAAAATACAGCATTAATATCGTCCGCGATAGCTGTACCTACTTCTCCCATTCCGCTGCCTCGAGCGTCAGGTGAAATCAACAGAAACGGTACCGCAGCGCCACCGGCTTGTGCGCGTACTTCGAG
>JAQIDA010000283.1 GCA_027858275.1 Candidatus Kapaibacterium sp.
ATTTTTCACTATTTTGTAGGAATTGAAATAATAAGACTATTACTCATTTTTCGGATTTAATATGTCGAAATCAACTCCGAATTTATTCCGTAAACTAGATCACAACAAAGCACCTGAAACGGGACGGGAAAAAACCGGTCTAAGATATTCAGGCAAAATCCGATTGTTGATATTTATCGGAACGGTATTTATATGTACTTTCTTCTTTTCATTTCATTTCAATGACAACGGCAACAAATTGCAAGAGTTCAATACTGTAGTCGGTTCGACATGGACAAATAAAGACGTTATTGCCTCATTCACTTTCCCGGTTTATAAAGATTACAAACTTTATAAAGAAGAAGCCAAAGAGGCATACGATTCATCTCCGGATATTTTTATCGTCAAAGAAGAATCTCAGAAAGAATATACAGACGTACTTAATGCTATGCTTGCGAATTTGACGGCTATCATTGCTGACAGCATTGATATAAGTGAGACATCCTCTGTGTTTTTCACAGATGAAGCTAAATTAACATTTACGAAACTGCCCAAATCTCAACAGTCAAGAGAAACCAAGCGAATAATAAAATCGATGCACAAGTTGATGAATCAGATATACAAAACAGGATTTATTGACATATCGGCAGATGATCTGAAAACTGACAAAATAATTATCAGACAAATGCCTAATACCGAAGCTGTATATTCCTCTGCTCAACTTGTTGACCCCGGCACATTCTCGGCAACAGCAATGAGTTTTCTAATTCCCGGGTTGTCGAAATACTCATTGCCGATAGTCGAAGAAATTGTAGCAAAATTAAATTTCCCTAATATAGTACACTCAGAGTCTTTGACCGAAGAACTTGCTAATCTCACGGAAAACTCTGTTGCAAAAACAGAAAGTATCTTCCAAAAAGGCAAAGTAATTGTGGTTCGCGGACAAATCGTTGATGATGAGACCATCAACATCCTTAAATCTTATGACAAATCAAAGTTCAATTTTCGTGGTTCAGTCTATTCGTACACGCTAATCCTCGGGAACTTCGGGCATGTAACACTCATTTTCTACGTACTTGTATTGTATTTATACTTTATGCGAAAGAATATTTTCTATGATAACACTAAGTTGATGATTCTTTCCTCGATTCTTGTGTTTGTTTCAGCCATGGCATGGGCAACAATAGAAATATCCCCTAAGTTACCTTTGGAATATTTTGTGCTGATCCCTTCAATGGCAATGTTGGTAGCAATAATTTATGATTCACGAACAGCTTTTTATATGATTGTTTTGATGTCATTTTACACTGCAGGTATTCGAGGCAATGATTTCGATTCTGCCTTGACCATGTTTATAACCGCAGTGCTCGCAGCTTATACTGTAAGAGACATTCAAAACAGAACACAAATTTTCCGATCGATATTCTACATTCTAATAGGATTTACACTGACTATCGTCTCTATAGGTTTAGAGCGTTCGGCAGATTTAATGACTATTGTCAACCGACTGATTGTAGGCGGGGCTAATTCAATAGTTTCTCCCTTATTTACTTTTGTTGTACTTATATTGCTGGAAAAATATTCAAACGTAACCACCGATCTGAAACTTCAAGAATACGACAAGTTAGATCACCCGCTTCTTATAAGATTAAAGGAACTTGCCCCGGGAACTTATCAACATACTCTTTCATTGGCAACACTGAGTGAGAATTGTGCTCGCGCAATAGGAGCTAATCCTTTGCTAACCAAAGTAGGCGCATACTTCCATGATATAGGTAAAATGCAAAAGGCTGAATATTATGTTGAGAACCAATCCAATATGGGCAACAAACATGATCTATTAACATCTCGTAAGAGCGCAGATATTATCCGCAATCATGTTAGCGCCGGTTTGAAACTGGCTAAGGAATATAAACTTCCTGAAAGAATTTCTAATTTCATTCCGATGCATCACGGTACGACTCTGATTAAACATTTTTATGCCAAAGCTCTTGAAGAAGCAGAAGTAAAAGGAAAAGTAGTAAATGAGTTAGATTTCAGATATCCGGGCATTAAACCTCATAACAAAGAAACAGCAATCCTGATGATTTGCGACGCTGCCGAAGC
>JAQIDA010000325.1 GCA_027858275.1 Candidatus Kapaibacterium sp.
TTTCCCTTTGTACTTTTCATCAAATTGCTCTGAAACGTTAAAATCTCCTCCTAAGATGATGTTCCTTTTTTTCTGATTTAGAATTATTGTCAATTCAGATAATATGTGATGCATTGTTGTAGTAGCGTATCCGTGTGAATCGATTTGACCATAAATATTAATTACTGTAATAGTAGATGAATCGGAGATTTTGATTTCGGATATTATGGTTCCTCTTGAACCTTCATATACATTATTAATATAAAGTTCCTTATGAATGGGATGTTTAGAAATAAGTGCGGAACCCCATCTCCTCTTTCCGTCAATCTCATGATATATTACATTTAAATCATCGTAACTACTGTCAGGCGGGACAATTTCTTGAATAAGGGAAATATCAGGATTTAAGTCATTATTCAGATAATTCCAAGCTAATTTTCTCTGCTCAGAATTCCGTTTCCAAAAATCCATATTCCAAGTTAGAATTTTCATTTAATGCCACTATTGATCGGTTAAAATGGTTGTTGTCAAGATACGGATATTCTCGAGCAGAAGCAATAGTAAATATTTATAACAAAAAAAGACGCCCAAATTGGGCGTCTCTACAATCCTTTTGGATTCTGACAAATCTTCACCTTCGGAAGGTTCCTTAAAACATCAGAGTTGATCTAAAACTCTTATATCGTTTTCGTAGAAATATCTGATATCCGTAATGCCGTAGCGGAGCATTGCTACTCGTTCGATACCGAATCCGAAGGCGAATCCTGAGTAAACTTCGGGATCAATGCCGCCTGCTTTTAATACGTTGGGATGAACCATTCCGCTGCCTGCTATTTCTAACCAGCCGGTACCTTTGCAAATTTTGCAGCCTTCGCCTCCGCAGAGGTAGCAAGATATATCTATTTCCGCACTCGGTTCAGTGAACGGGAAGAAAGAGGGACGAAATCTGAACTGTGAGTTCTCGCCGTACATTTTTTTCGCGAATGAAATGATAGTGCTTTTCAAATCAGCGAGAGTTACGTTTTTGTCTATATACAGTCCTTCGATCTGATGGAATTCGGCGAGTGAACGAGCGTTGATCGCTTCGTTTCTGTAAACTCTGCCGGGCATAATCGATCTGATCGGAGGCTGTGAATCTTTCATTATTCTGATTTGAACCGGAGATGTATGCGTTCTGAGCAACAAATCCTCGCCGCCTTTCATAAAGAAAGTATCCTGCATATCGCGCGCCGGATGATCGGGCGGGAAGTTCAGAGCGTCGAAATTGTGATAATCATCTTCGATTTCCGGACCTTCAGCAACTGTGAAACCGAGTGATTTGAATATATCAACCATCTCGTCCATTACACTCATAACAGGATGTTTCGATCCCGTGAAACGTCTTCTGCCGGGCAATGTCAAATCAAGATCGGGACTGCTGTCTGTAGTGTTTTCGAACTTTTCTTTGAGTTCTTTGATTTTCGCCTCAGTGCCTTTTCTCAAGATATTCAACTCTTTGCCGACCAGAGGCTTGTCTGCTTTGGAGACATCTTTCATTCTCTGCATCAAAGCTTGAATTTTGCCTTTTTTAACAATGTACTCTAATCTAAATTGTTCCAATTGCTCGGAATTTTTCAAATTCGGTAATTTCTCGCCGATTTCTTTTAGCAGGGATCTGATATCATTAAGCATAATTTTGTTTTGTAGTGTATGAAAGAAAATGATTGTGAGATTTTGTTATTCTGAGCAAGGGAGCATGCTCCCTTGTTCTCTTGAGTAAATGTATCGGCTCTGAGTTTCTTTCTAAACAAAGAATTTATCATCGATTTCATCTGACATTATGTTCAGATGTCAGATAAAGTAGTTTTTATGTCATCAGCAACTGTTTCTATTTCATCCATCATATCATTAATTTTGACAGAGTCTGATGTTCCAAGTGATATATCTTTTGATGCTTTTTCATGTAATTTATTTGCTAATTCTTTTTTCAATTCTTTATCAATTTTATCTTTTATGCTTTTCATTATGATTCAATACATATGTTGAGGTATATATAAAAAGAAAGGCACAATTAATTGTGCCTTTTGGTTGAGTGCTTATTTTTTAACGCTGTTGAGAATGCTTTCAAAAACCTTAGGCTGATTCATTGCGAAGTCAGCGAGGATCTTACGGTTAATGTCGATATTATTGACTTTGAGCGCGTGGATGAATGTTGAATATGTCATTCCGTTCATACGAGCTGCGGCGTTAATACGAACGATCCACAATCTGCGGAAGTTACGTTTTTTGAGTCTACGATCGCGGTAGGCGTGAGTTAAACCTTTTTCAATGTGGTTCTTCGCAATGGTCCAGACATTATTTCTGCTGCCCCAATAACCTTTTGCGAGCTTTATGAATTTTTTGCGCCTGCGATGCGAAGCTACTTTGTTTTGTGATCTCATTTTTAATTCCTTATGAGTTTGTTTTTGTTTGGGCTAAGGGAGAGCTTGCTTCGTTTCCCCTTTTGCCTCATTAATTTAATTTGGGATTTAATCCCGACGTTGATAATGCAGAGGCTTCAATAATTAACAGAGTTAAAAATTAACTTTGGTGAAAATTAACGCATGCAAAGCATCTTTTTAACGCGCTTCTCGTCACTTTTATGTACGAGCGTAGACTGACGCAAATTTCTTTTTGTTTTGCGTGTTTTCTTTGTGAGAATATGGCTTCTATAAGCTTTTTCTCTCTTGATTTTGCCGGTGCCGGTAACTTTGAATCGTTTGGCGGCTGACCTGTTGGTCTTCATTTTTGGCATTTCTAATCCCTTATCTATTATATATATAAATAACAACTCTCCGTGCTGATAGCACTAAATCAACGAAAACGGTGGCTATTTATTTTCTTCTTTTTGTTCTTCTTTAGCTTTTTTATCTTCTAATTTCTTCTTGCTTGTTATTTTGTCCTTGTCAGGAGACAATACTACGGAAAAAATTCTTCCTTCAGCACGCAGATTCTGATCTACTTTAGCGATGTCAATCATAGCTTCGATAAATCTGACGAGTAACTCACGACCAATTTCTTTGTGAACAATCTCACGACCGCGGAACATAACCGAAGCTTTGACTTTGTCACCTTGTTCAATAAATTTACGGGCATGTCTTGTTTTGAAATTGAAATCATGGGTGTCAGTTCTCCATTTGAATCTGATTTCTTTCAATTGAGTGTTATGCTGCAATTTTTTCTGCTGTTTTTCACGTTTCTGTTGTTCATACAGAAACTTACCGTAATCAATGATTTTACACACCGGAGGTTTAGCCTGGGGTGCTATTTCGACAAGATCAAGACCTACTGCTTCAGCCATAGCTAAAGCGTCTTTAATAGTCTTGACTCCAACCATTTGATTGTCGTTTGCGATCAGGCGACATTCTTCAGCGCGAATTAATTCGTTTATGTTGTGCCTGGCTGTTTTTTGGCGAGGTTGCTGACCTCTTCCGTGTGAAAAATGCGCGAAATATATTGATCTCAAAGAATTCCCGTATTAATAAATATTCAACGTACTAACTATAAGACTGTAAATATAAGGTTTATTTCTGAATTAAAAAAGAGAGATCGTCAAAAAACGAGTGTTTTTCAAAATAATTATCAGAAGAGCTCCGGGATTAGAAGAGTATTTACACAAACCCAATATTAGTTCTTAATTCCTGCCGCAAGAGTCGCTTGATAATTCTTCTTTGCGTTGGGATGATTAGGATTGATTGACAGGGCTTTTTTGAACATTTCCGCGGCTTGAGCGTTTTGTCCTTTTTTCGATGCGATCACTCCGAAATTGTTGTATATATCAGCGTCATTCGGATTGACTGACAGACAAATATTATAGTTCTCAACTGCCTTGTCTATATCATTGAGATTCAGGTAGATGTTCCCAAGAAGTTTGCGGATCTGCGGATTATTCTGTTGATATTGGAGTGCTTCGTTCAATATGTTAACAGCTTCCCGCGGTTTGTTTTGCTTGAGCAGCTCCGAGCTTTTGTTTGTATAGGCATGGAACATAAAGCGGAGAGCCTCGGTCCAGACAGGATTTATTGTCGATCCGCTGTCAATTCTGAAGGCTTCCTTTTGGTGTACAATGGCAGAGTCCCACTGACTTGTGCGCAGATAATAATATCCGACAAGGAAATGAACCCGTGCGTGATAGGGATGTTTTATGACTAATTCCTTGAGTCTTTTCCCGCCTTCTTCCAACAGCTCCGTTTTCAATTTTGGGTCTTGGACTCTGCTTGATGAATCGATCATCTGAGCGGCTTTGATCCAAGGATCCACAACAACCACATCATGATCGAACCACATAAACATAAATATTATAACAGCGATTACAAAGGGGATCAATGCCATAGTTTTGTTTTTTGACCATGGTTCGGAATTTATTTCTGTTTCTTCAGATTTTGAAACCGGCTTTTTGCCGTGAGCTGACTTCTTTGACATATCGCGATTCTTTATTAGAAATATTTATATTCTGTTGCCTAAAATCTTTTTCAAATATATATATAAATAGTCCTTGAAACAATTATTTCTCTTATATTGGCAGTGGAATGCTAAATATTAACGGAGATTTATATAAATGACTGTCAGCAGAATTCTTTTTGTTATAACAATTATCGCGTTTGTCGTTTCGCTTACTTTTGTCAATGCTGAGGAGACTATGATTATTGATTCCGATATGACCTTTGCCGAATCAATAAAAGGAACGAAAGCGCCTCAAAAAGTTATTGACCAATTATGTCTTTTGGATGTATACTATTATTCTTTTGATGACAAATTGCACAAGGGTCAATTAGTTGTTAATAAAAAAGTTAAGATGGATGTGGCGGAGATATTTGAGATTATAAAATCGATGAAATTCAAAGTAAAAAAAGCAATTCCGATCGTTGAATATAAATGGAGCGATGACGCTTCGATGGCGGACAACAACAGCTCGGCATTCTGTTACAGATACATAGCCGGTACGAAAAGAATGTCCAATCATTCGTACGGAATGGCGGTAGATATTAACCCGTGTAATAATCCTGTTGTATACAAAAGCGGAAGAGTATCACCGAAAGGCGCGAAATATAATCCAAAAGCTGAAGGAACTTTTTCAAAAACTCACCCGATAGTCCGGGTGTTTCTCGATCGCGGATGGATATGGGGCGGAGATTTCAGGAAGTATAAAGACAACCATCATTTTGCCAAGAAAAAATAAGTTCGGGTTTATAGATTATTGATTCTCTCTTTGTCGGCTTTTTTCAATTTGTCGAATATCAATTGATATGAATGTTTGGTCAATTCTTTGATCAGATCATCGCTGATTGTATTGTCGGGGATGATTGTGTTCCAAGTTTTTTTGTTGCAATGATAACCGGGTATTACGGCATCGTATTCTTCTCTGAGCAGAATAGCTCGTTCCGGATCACACTTTAGATTGAATCTGAAGGGGAGATGTTCTATATCTGTCATGGCAAAAATTTTGTTATTGACTCTGAAAACGAGAGTGGTCTCATTAAAAGGCGTGTCTTCGCTTGTGTCTTTGAGGCTGAGGCAGAATTCTCTGAATGTTTCGAGGTTCATTTTCCGATTTCCCTAAAATGTGAGGATTAATTATATTAAATCATAATCAACGTTGACTTGGACTGTCAGTTCTGAACTGTTCATTTCAAAGGCACAAAGGTGACCGGACCCGGGGTATTTCTTATAATAAACACAACCGCCGTCAAGCCATATTTTGTCGGAATGAATGCTTGCTCTTATCTCCGGGAGTAAGTGCGGAGTGTGACCTGAGATGAGTCGTCGCCCTCCGATTTTCTTTCGATCGACTTCATTGTTACGAGTCCAGAGCATTGCGGAAGAATCATGCAAAGGATTGTCGATTAGATTGTTAATGCCGGCGTGTGTGAGCAAAAAGTCGTCTGTTTGGATGAAATAGCTTAGAGAGCGGAAGAATTCAGAATATTTTTTGTCCAAATCTAAAATATGTTTGATGCCGAAGCTTTTTAATGTTTTATGTCCTCCGTTAAGCATCCAAGCTTGATGAGCCGAGTTGTTACGGGTGGCTTCGAGCAACATTTTCTCGTGGTTGCCGAGTATAGAACGAACTTGAACGCCTTTTTCGCGAAGAGCAAAGATGCTGTCAATAGTTTGCTTGGATCGAGGACCTCTGTCAATCAGATCACCAAGAAAAAATATCTGATCTTTGTCGGTCACTTTAAGTGTGGCGAGCAATCTCTGCAATGTCAAAGTGCAGCCGTGGACGTCGCCAATTACAAATCTTCGGGAATTATTCATCTTCCTTTTTCAAATAATGATCGTATAGATTCAAACGTACATAGGGTAAGTCATATTTGACGGCAGATCAATAATGTCAAAAAACCGTCTAAAGTTTAGTTGATAACACCACCTTAATATATAGCTTATAAAACAAGAAATATCGGAAAAAAATATGGATGTTGTTAGGCTAATATACAACGGGGTTGGAACCCCGTTGTAATAGTTGAAGACTAATGCAATTCAAATGCTGAAATGCTGTTTAACTATTCGAATTATTTGGACAATATCAATTTGCCGACAACAGTCTTGTCGTTGATTTTTATGCTGTAGTAATAGACCGAATTTGATAAACCGTCAGCGTTCCAAGTGTATGAATTGCTTCCTTTGTTTGCAAAGCCTGAGAACACATTGTCAGTTAAGTTTCCGTTGATATCGAAAATATCAATTACGATATTTCCGGCTTCGATCATGTTGAAGCTGATAGTTGTCGCATTTGTCATAGGGTTTGGCGCAGCTGAAATATTCGTTGCGATATGCGGAATTTCTTGCACTGAAATATTTCTCGAAGTAGTGAAGGTCATTTCGTCTGTCCATTCGCTTTCGCCGTCAGAATTAACGGCACGTACTTTCCAAGAGTAGGACATTTCCGGAGCGATATCTTTGACTTTGAATTCGATGTATGAGGCGTCGTCCTGAGGAATATCATCTTTGTCAACAACATCAGTCTCGAATTCTTTTTCCGTAATGATCAAATGATATCTATCGGCATTGTTAACAGGATTCCACATGATAATGAAATTTCTGTCAATATTTGTAGCGCCGTCAGCAGGGAAGAACGAAGAAGATGTTTCCAATATGGTATGGAAGAGTCTGACTTCTGAAGCAGGGCCTTCTTTTGTTCCGACCAGCGGAATGATTTGCCAAGAATATTCTTCACCGTGGTCTTCATAATCTTCGAGGACAATCAGGTGTCCGGCGGATTCGACGACTGTTTGAGAACCGTCAGAGATTTTAATCAATATTAAGTTATATTTCTCAGCCCCTTCAACCGGCTCCCATTTAAATTCAAAATCTAAAGGAACGTTTTTTGCGTCAGCTAAGGGTTCGCTGAGAACCGCTGCAGCCAGGACGATGTCTTTTGTGGTGAAAGTACGTGTTGCTGACCATTCGCCTTCAACTTCTTGAGCGATCGCTCTGACTTTCCATGTGTATTCTGTGTAAATCGCGAGTTTGTCACTTGTGGCTTCCGTCTCTTCAGTTGTTATGCTGTGTTTCACGAAGCTTTCTTGGTTTTGAAATTCAATCTCGTATTCTTCCGCATCATCAACAGCGTCCCATTTGAAGACAGTTGTTAATTCAAGATCTGTTGCATTGTCAGCCGGCTCGCTGAGTGTAACTTGATCGGGAGCGGGAGGCATGATTTTGAAAGTGTATTCAGAAGACCAATCACCTTCGCCGCCGTCATTGACGCTGCGTACTTTCCACATATACTCTGTTTGCACTTCAGTTGCTTTGAGTGTGTAAGTAGTTTTAAAAACCGCTTTGTTAACGATTCGATCTCCGTTTTTATAGATCTGAATATCATATTTATCGGCAACTGCATTTTCTTCCCAAACAAGGTCAATATAATCCGGTTCAAGCACTGCTCCGTTTTCGGGAGAAGTTAGGCTTGTGATTCCGGGAGGAAATACGATGTTTTGAATATGTTCGTAGCATTCAAGCCAATCTTCTTCAATTTCAGGACCCCAATAGTAAGGATCACCCATGTGAGGTATTCCGGGTTTTTCGATCAGCTTCAATTGACCACCGGCATCTTCGTAGGCACTAGCCATAGACTTAGTCATGCTGTATCCCTGATCGGCTGTACCGATAATCACACCCATCGGTAATTGGGGCGCAACGCTCAATTGCGATGGAGATAGCTGCATGCCGGCTGCGATAGGAATTATCCCTTTGATTTTATGTGAATTTGAAAACCCGTAGGGAATTGTCGTATAGGCTCCGGCGGAGTAGCCGGTAACTACAATGTTTTTAGGTTCTAAATTGTATTCGCTCTCAAGCCACTCGATGATAACATCAATGACCTCACCTGTGTAATTCGGATGATTTTGAGGAGAAGCAAGTATCGCATTTTTGGTGTCGGCAGCACCGCCAAGCATTTGAATCATAGATTCAGGAGGAGTTGCTTGCGGATGCAAGGCAATTATCACCGGATATTCCTTTGAAGGAGTGTAGTTGGAAGGTACTTGGAAAATTACTTCGCGTTGGCCGTCGCTGCAAGTGAGGTACTCAGTGAAGGCGCCCTTTTTCTGAGCGAACAGATTATTAGAGGCAATCAACATGACTGCGATTAAAAGAAAATTTGTAAAATATTTGTACATGGCGGACTCCGTTTTTTATTTAAAGGGAAACAGTAACTAATATGAATGACACTTAAACAAGGAAAAAGTCTCAGAAAAAGATAGTATATTCATTGAGATTAAATTTGAATGAAATATATATAGGCAATGAACTCGGATAACGATCGAAGTATCTTCGTGAAAATAAAGTGCAGATAACTGTGAAGGCGTAATTTGGAAATGGCCAAAAGTGTAAACTGTCAGATGATTTGCCGGGGCAGTGTGTATTTGTGTCAGAAAACTGACAGTTTTGTTGAAAATAGGAAAATGCAGCAATAGTGTGTAATATATCTGACACTGTGAAGAATTCCACACTTTCTAGACATATATATTAGAGATATTAGCATATTTAATCAATTAATTTTAAAAATAATTTATTTTGCTTTTAATATTGCTGGTTATGAACTAACTTTGTACTTGTTTTAGAAATAGAATTTGGATTATCAGCGCCTGTAGCTCAATTGGATAGAGTGTTGGATTCCGATTCCAAAGGCTGGGGGTTCGATTCCCTTCAGGCGCGCGTAACGCGTAAGTAATAATAATATAACAAGGTTAAGAGAACTTAATGAGCGACAGAATAGAAAACGAAAATATCGAGGAGTCACAAAGCGCTCCACAAGAAAAACAGAATTTGGTCATAAGAACACAAAATTATATGGCTAAAAACGGAAAGAAATTACTCGTGACAGCTGTTGTTAGTATCCTTTTAATTGTAGTATTATCAATGGTTTGGAATAATTACCAAGCGTCTGCGGATCAGGATATGGAAGATGCTGCCGTAGCAACAAACAGAGTAATGAAGTTTTATGCAGCCGGTGAATATGAAAAAGCTTTGAACGGTGATGATACAAAAACTATTCGCGGAGAAAAAATTATCGGTTTAACCGAAATAGCTGATAATTATGCTGCCTCAATACAGGGCAAAACAGCTGCATTGTATGCCGG
>JAQIDA010000342.1 GCA_027858275.1 Candidatus Kapaibacterium sp.
ATGTTTCCAATAGAACTCAGTGCGGATTGTGTTATTAAAAAGTTTTTCGGATTCATCGCTTTCATAATGTGCTAAACCTTCTTTTATATTTGCTATATCATCACTATAAGCCGGTCCCCACCAATACTCATATTCAATCGACTCAAGCAAAGAAGGAGCATAGCCAATCATATCTCTGTCTATAGAAATTCTAATATCAACGTTAGTAAGTTTTTGCAGTTCAACTATCGCATCTAAAAATTCGAAATTAAAACTATTAAAACGTGAGAATGCTTTTCTGAAGGAAGGATCCGCAAATATCAAAAAATCTGATTTTTTGTCTTTAAATACTCCTTGTCCCATGTATTTAAAAGATTCAAGAAGTTCTGACAAATAAATTAATCCGTTCTTTTCTTTTTCAGATAGCTCTTTTAGTTTGGGAAAAACATTAAAACTAATTTCCTTCTTAATATAGGCAGCGCATACTATATAATGGAAATTACCGTCTGCTGAATAATAATTTCCGAGAAGTTTCTTGAAATCATTCTCATACGGCTCTATGGAGTTGGTAAGACATTTGTTATAATAGTTGTTGCCTAAATTTCGTATCTGTTTATCCTCCTCATCGGTCTCAGCGAAAAAAAACTGCCCGATAGTATATGTAAGTCCGGGAGTAAAATATAGTCCCACAGCTTTAGACCAACCAATTAGGTTGTGTATATTGTGTCCAATATTTGTAGGTACTCCATTTTCACATGTTGCCCAAACACTGTAATCCATCGCAGATATTGTTAACTTGTGATTATACTTGTTGATCTGATCAGTATTGACAATGCCTAACGATGTTTTCATACGAATAGTTCCTCCGGTCAATTAATTACAGAAAAAATAGTTGCGTCTTTCAATCTCTCCCTATTTCTCCACAATCTCCCCACTCCCAACATCAAACCGATAATCCACAATCTCACCGCTGATAATCAACTCAACGGCTTGCTCTACTACATGAAGCGGTACAATGAACCACTCTCTTGGAGTGTGTCTTTTCTTTTTATCGTCAAATACATCGAGTTCTACGCAGGAACTTCCGAAGAAATTATGAATTAGCTGTTCAAATTTTTGCGGATTCATGTTGTAGCATTGCCAAGTCGCTTCTATTATCACCGGAGCCATTAAGTAGGTTGGTTCATGCTCGGCGTTTTTGATTCGTTCTTGTACGTCAGTTGTAGAGAATCCGATTTTGTATAGATTCTCTATTGAGGATATTCTATCGTTTGAGCTTTTGGACTTTAATACATAGATGAAGCCGGCTTCTTCGTCCTCTGAAGTAATACCATTGAAGGACTCTACGTAGTTTTTATTCACATTTTCAAAATTCTGCGTAATCGTCTTTCCGTTTTCCCGAAGAGCTTTGTATAGAGACTGATACTTCATTTTCGATTCAGTCCCATTCTCAAAGACAACTATTGTTCTGCCGTCGGGTCTCATTCTGTCACCGCTTTTAAAGTTTTTTACATTTTCTTCCCATTTGACATCAACTAAGTGCAGCAGCACCCCGTTATGAACATAGAATTCACCGGGAATCAAACTCTTCTGATGAAATTGAATCAGCTTCCGTTTTCCGTCTTTCAAATCTCTTTGTACTACTTTAAACAATGGCTCAAATTTTCCAAAGTCTTTGCATGGTTTTCTTCTTGCCACAAAATCGGCACTTTCTCTTTCATCGGGTTTGGGAGTGTGTTTGAAATCGAATAAACCTTCTGAGTCCTCGCCAAGAATATCCAGCAAATCATCGCCGAAAATGTCATCAATGGAGTTGATTTCTTTTTTCTCGATTGCAAGCAGCCCGAACTCATCTTGAGGCTCTAAAGCTCGCTTGTGTTCTTCGTTTTCTCTAAGACTTTTCAGACGGGTATAGAGTTCGAACTCAGATACATTGTTGAGATTTGGCTCAGGCTCTCTTTTGTTGTCTTGATAAAAAGCATTGATATCTTGAAACTTGGATAATAATCGTTCATCTTGAGTTTGTGCCTGAGATGCTTTCGGTTTAACAACTAATAATCCCAATGGATCATTATTGAAAATATCGTCTAATATTTGCTCTTTATCCATTCGCTTCTGCTCGTTTCCGTTTTTCTTCTTTCAAATAGATAATACACTCTGCCATACGCTTTTCTAAAGGATCATTGGAATTGATGTTTGGTTGTTTATTATAAGTCTTGCTGAACTCTTGAATCTTTGGCCAAAGAATCTTAGCTTCTTCAAAGTCCATTGTGAATTTTGTTGCCGCTATAGTTTCTTGTATTATTCTCAGGATTTTACTTGTTACCGATTTTGACAGAATTTCAAAAGCTCTTTGGAATGGATTAATCTTGTCTATAAGATCAATATGAATATCGTCAATATCAATAAAAGAATCCGCCATTCGTATAAAACGCTTATCTTCGACTTGTTTGATCGTGCCTGTTTTGATTACTGAATCTACTACAACGTGCTGCCTGACTTCTTCGACTTCTCCTTCTGACAGATCCGGATATTTGATTTTGATAATCTTCGGTATTAGGACTTTGTTGATTACTTCGGGATCAACGTTGCCGGGCATCGCTTTTATCATTTGAT
>JAQIDA010000349.1 GCA_027858275.1 Candidatus Kapaibacterium sp.
GCATTAATAATCTTTATTTGAGGAATTTATGAACAAAGCTGTGATAATGGCCGGCGGATTCGGAACAAGATTGAGACCACTGACTATGACAATTCCAAAACCGATGGTCAAAGTGAAAAACTTGCCCATGATGGAGCATATAGTTAATCTCCTCAAGAAGCATGACATCACTGAAATTGTCTCAGTCTTATATTTTCAGCCGGAAGTGATCAGATCATATTTCGAGGATGGTTCCGATCACGGAATTAATATGGAATATGTCATGGCTCAGGCGGATTACGGTACAGCAGGAGCAGTAAGGAACGCTGCTGAGAACCTGAAAGAACCGTTTATTATTATCAGCGGCGATGTACTGACTGATTTTGATCTGACGGCCGCTATTGAATTCCACAAAAAGAAAAAAGCTAAGGCAACTATCCTGCTGACGCGAGTAAAGAAGCCATTGCAATTCGGTATAGTTATGACTGATGATGACGGCAAAATTATCAGATTTTTAGAGAAGCCTTCATGGGGACAAGTATTTTCTGATACTATCAACACAGGCATCTATATTTTAGAACCTGAAGTTCTCGACCTTATCCCCTATCAAGAAGAATTTGATTTCAGCAAAGACTTGTTCCCTGCCATGTTGCATGATGATATACCCTTGTACGGGTATGTAGCTGAAGGATATTGGCGAGACATAGGCAATTTGAACGAATACCAATTTGCTCAACACGATACGATTCATGACAGAGTGAAGATGTATTATGATTCCGGAATTAATAATATCCCTAATCTGAATCAAGGTAAAAATTGCATTGTACCCGAATCATGTCATTTCTCCGGCAGTAACGTTATTGGAGACAACTGTATTATAGGTGAACATTCAAATATCAAGAACTGCGTTATAGGTGATAATTCAAAAATCGGCAACGGCACCATACTATCCGGCGTTACCGTTTGGGATAATACAGTAATTGGCGACTTTTGCGAAATGACAGATGTAGTTATTTGCTCTGATTGTGAGATAGGCTCTTCTGTAGTTATATCTGAGAATGTCTTTATAGCTGACAGATGTATAATTGGCAATTCAGCTACTCTTCTTTCCAATATCAAATTATGGCCTGATAAGAGCATTGAACAAGGAGCTGTCCTGTCGAGATCATTAGTTCAGGAAGAAAAATGGAGTCGTGAATTATTTACTGACGCTCGTATTTCCGGGCTTTCTAACACTGAAATACATCCTGAGTTCGGAGCAAAACTCGGTGCTGCCATAGGAATGTCATTCGGTTCGAATATTACCATTCTCGCCAGTCGTGACCCCGACAATGTCTCAAGAATTATGAAACGTTCGATTACGGCGGGTATGGCATCTGTAGGTGTTAATGTTAATGATATTCAAACTATTTCAATCCCTCAAACTCGTCAGGAATTGCGCTCGGGTAAGTTCGCCGGCGGGATTCATATTCGCAAATCGCCTCGGGATCCGAGACAAACGGACATTATCATTTTCAATTGCGAAGGGCGAGATATATCTATCTCAACTTCAAATAAAATTGAAAGATATTTTTTCGGAGAAGACATCCGGCATGTTGATTTTGAAAATGTCGGCGTAATCAGATACCCTGAGCGCACAAATGAAATATATATTGACAGATTCTTGAATTCTCTTAATATTGATTTGATTATTAATGACAATTACAAAATCCTGGTTGATTATTCTTATGGTCTGGCTTCGACCATATTCCCTTATATACTCGGGAAACTCAATACGGAAGCACTGTCATTGCACGGCTATGTTGACGGCTCTCGATATAGAGCTGACCCTACAATGGAAAAAACAGCCAGCGATGAGGCCGAAAAGATTATGCACTCTCTCGGTTATAAACTCGGTTTCATCATTGAACCGGGTGCTGAGAAAATATCTGTGATCGACGATATGGGGAAACTCTGTCATCCAATGAGGTTGTTAACAATCGTCACTAAACTGTTCTTAGAAACAAACAGACAGAGAGAACCTTATAAAATCGCTGTATCAATTGTAGCAGGCAGCGAGATAGAAGAAATCGCCAAAGATTATGATGTTGAAGTGATTCGAATTAAAAATTCACATTCCGCAATGATGGAAAACACTCGTGACGAGAACATCCTCTTTGTCGGCGGAATCTGGGGGGGCTTTATTTTCACTGACTTCCTTTATGCTGCTGACGGGATTTATTCAGTCGGGAAAGTTCTGGAAATGCTTTCTGAGACAGGGCTCAGTCTGACTCAATTAGAGGATGAATTACCCAAGCGTGTTCAACATACATCAAACGTGCATTGCCCTTGGGATTTCAAGGGTACGGTAATGCGTCACGCCATGGAGTATTCGGCTAAATTTAAACGAGAATTGATCGAGGGCGTCAAAATATTTATGAATAACAATTCTGTTCTGTTGCTGCCCGGCAAGGAAAAGCAATCTTTCCAAGTAATTGCGGAAAGTGATGATTACGACACAGCAATTGAAATAAACAATAATTTTTCGAAATTAATCGAAAAGTGGATGCAAGAAAAATAGTAATACAATTGATTATTTTCTAATTTTT
>JAQIDA010000374.1 GCA_027858275.1 Candidatus Kapaibacterium sp.
TGGGGCTATAATGTAATCTTTGCCTCAGACTGCCTCGGCAAACCCGCACAAAGAGCTGTAGACAAAGCAAAACCCGGTGATATTGTTCTGCTTGAAAACCTTCGTTTCTACGATCAAGAAGTTGCTAATGACATGGAATTTGCCAAAGAACTCGGCAAACTCGGAGATGTATATGTCAATGACGCATTCGGCACGGTACATCGCGAACATGCCAGTATTCACGCCTTACCAAGCTTGTTCGCAAAGAAATTTGCCGGTAAATCAATTATGTACGAACTCAGGTACTTGAAAAACGCGCTCAATGAACCTAAAAGTCCTTATGTTGCTGTAGTCGGCGGCGCGAAAATTTCCGATAAAATTGGAGTTATCCGCGAGCTTATCAAAAAATGCGACAAAATATTAATTGGAGGCGGAATGATGTTTACATTCATGAAAGCCAAAGGCTATGAAATAGGGCGATCAATATATGAAGCAGACGCTGTAGATCTTGCCAAAGAATTAATGACAAAAGCTAAAGCAGAGAAATGTGATTTAATTCTCCCTTCAGATGTCATTATTGCTGACCGATTCGCAAATGACGCGGAACGCGAAAATGTTCCTGTCGATCAAATGCCTAAGGATTGGCTCGGAATGGACATAGGAATTGATACACGCACCCAATTTGCAGAAATCATTAAAGCGGCGAAGACTGTTGCATGGAACGGCCCGATGGGAGTATTCGAAATGAAACGCTTCTCTATGGGAACCAAAGCAGTTGCTTATGCAATTGCAAACGCCACTGCTCACGGAGCGACAACTATCCTCGGCGGCGGTGATTCAGCAGCGGCAATGCGCAAACTCCATCTGTTCAATAAAGTTACTCATGTAACTCCCGGCGGCGGAGCATGGCTCAAGTATATGGAAGGCAAAGGACTGCCCGGCATCGAAGCATTAAAACAATAATTGTATTTCTGCGATCAATTCTCCGCAAAATCAAAAGTTGAACTGAAACGGATACAGTATATAGAATTTCGTAGTCGGTCCGAATTCAACGGCAGGCGAAGGCATTTTCATGTGGTTCAGTGTCTGACGTATCCACATCCACAAGGGAGGGCCGTCCGGCAATAAGTCTACAAGATTATAATCAAGTGCTATTATAAATCTCGGGCTGCCCCAATATCCCTCTTGCTCCTTATCGAATGAACATGGTTCGCATGTATACGAATCAGGATTCAATGTGTCACAAAGATTGCGGACTGCATAACCAAAGCTAAGCTCCAACCACGAAGGCCAATAATCTTTCAAACCCGTGGGCAGCAAATTATGCACATCCACGGACAGCCACATCGTATGCGAACTGTAGTCATCGTTGAAATTTGTTGATGGTCTTCTTTTAAGTTCACCGTGCCAGGGTGCAGGTATATACATGAATTTCGGTGTGAAATTTTGCAGGAAAGGAAAATAGTGCTGTGCAAGGAAGAATCCGGACCCGGTAATATTAGAGTACATATCAGATTTGCTGAAACCCCAATTTTCGCCAAAACCGTCAATTAACTCTATGTATGTTTGAAACATCAGACCAAGTCCAGCTCCGTAAATATTAGCATTTTCACATTCGACACCCGATTCCGCCAAAGCCTCCGTCATCATATACGAAGCAAGATAAGCTGCAAACGCATGCCCGTACTTATCCGCGCCAAGAGCATAATCCAAATCATCGGCAAATGTAAATTCCCCGGTTTCATCCCAAATAGTAGACTTTTGCCAAATATGCTGTGCAGCGAAGATTCCTGTATAAACTCCGCCTACAATCCAAGCATTTGTATTCAAATCCGTCTTAAGCAAAGGAAGTGTTCCGCTCATTGTCACACGTTTGTGGTCGGAATACATAAAGTCCTCAACAGGGATATAAATACTTGTTGTATCCGCTGTTTGAATACTGTCTTTTTGAGTAATTGAGTCAGCTTGCAGATCAAATCGTAGTGTGATAATTTGAATTAAAATCACGAAAAACAGAATAATTAAAGATTTGTAATTCATATTAAGCAAGCTCTTTCATAAATTGCATGAATAATGTTGTACCCGGCTAATCGGAATCAATGCCGGCAAACATCTTAGGATACGAAACAGAAGCCGTACTATTATACAAATGCCGCATTTTCGCTTGCAATTTGAGATAATACCGGCATTGTTATTGATTGTATCAGCACTGAACAGATTTAGGAATATTTAATTTTGGATAAAATGAAGTCTCTGGGACATATATTAAAAAAATCTCGCGAATCTATAGGTCTTAGTATCAATCAAGCCAGCGAGAAAACAAAGATCAGACCGCATCTGATTGAAGCATTTGAAAAAGATGATTTTGCTATTCTCCCCGGAGTGTACGCCAAGTCGTTTATTAAAACTTATGCTGAATTTCTGAATATTTCTTATGCGGAAATAGAGGACCAAGTCAACGAATTGTTTAAACCCGTCAAACCGGTAGTTGAACTTGAAAATCCGGCATTGAACGAGACTCGCGAACATGTTATCAGCGGCAAACCAATAAGTAAAACAAACGCCTTTAAAAAATATTTAACCGATGATTCCGGAACAAATCTCGTTAACTATCTTGTCTATATTGGATTGACTCTTGCCTTTATCGTACTTATTTATTTTACTTTTTTCAATACAGACAGCGCGCCGCTACCTCCCGATCCCACAGAGATACAATCCGGCTCGGCAGCTGATACCGATGATGCCTTAGTCATTGAACAAAAAGACGGCGGGCTGCTATCGGCTTTTTACAGCCAACCGGACAGTCTGATTCTTGAAGCCTCGGCACAAGACACTGCATGGATTAAAATTGATATTGACGGCAAAAGACCTGAAGTCATCCTTATGACTCCCGGTATGTACAAACGCTGGGCTGCGGAGGAATACTGTCTTGTTACTCTCGGCAACGCCGCGGCTGTTCAGTTCAAGCGCAACGGTATAGATATCCCTCCTCTCGGTTCAAAAGGCAGTGTGGTCAGAAACATCAAAATAACTAAAGATGAGATTCTTAACGCAGCGGCATTTGATCCCAACGCGAAAAAACGCAAGTCTCGCAAAAAGAAAGCTAAGAAACGACCCAGAACTCTGAATTTATCTCCAATAGAAAATACTTTGGAAAGCGAACGGAAAAACCGGAAGAAGAAGTAAGATTGAATAATATGAGAATTAATAAGAGCTTCCTGAAGTGTTTATCTTTCGGAAGCTTTTTTATTGTCTGTCACTTTTCCAAAATCCCTGTTCGGATCTCTTCAATCATCTCATCAGACAGCCCGTCAGGAGTGAATCCCGCGGCTTTGCATGACAGATATATACGCGCCGATTTAGCCGCAATATCTGTTTTGTCAAATGCTTCAAACAGGTTTTTGCCGATAGCGAGGCAGCCGTGTTTTTCCCACATCACAATTTTATGATGATTCAAAGCTTTAAGCGTAGCCTCTGCCAATTTGTCCGACCCTGACAGCTCAAACGGAACGTAGGCTATGCCGTCCGGCAGAACGACAATCGACTCCGCTTGCATACCCCAAATCACCCTGTTCATTGCTTTCTCGCTCTGCATTTCCTTGATCTGAGAAAGAGCGATCAATTCATCTGCATGCGCATGGACTACAGCTTTGTACTTAGTTTTTCTCCTGTGGAATTTATTATGAATCGCCATGTGAGTCGGCAATTCGGAAGTCGGTAACAAATGATGATTGTCATCCTTGCGAGACATTATCTGATATTCATCAGCACCCGCCGATATACGTATCAGACAAATATTTGAGTAGGGATCGCGCGCCAAATCACGCATCCGCGTCCCTGTTGCGCTCACAAGGAAGTACTTGAGAGATAAATTACTGAAAGCTTTACCCATTTTAACAAAAGGAAATCTGTCTTGGACCAGAAAATTTTCCTGAATCAGATCTGTTATATTGATTGAAATATTTCCGGCATTTCTTTCCGCCCAACCATTTTTCCAGAGATAAAGCGCGACTTCCGCCATGCTCTTAATCTCATTTTCAATTGCCCGATTCATAAACGGCAGTTTTTTCATGTTCGTCTCCCTTGGTTGGTCTGCGATAATTTATTCAAAAGCCTCAATCGGTCACTACTTTATAAACGGCTTATAGAGCATATCTATTTCAATTATTATTTCTTTGGAAACTTTATCTTTTACAAGATTGGGGATGCCGATCCCATAATCTTTTAACATGATTGTAAACTTAGATTTAGCGATTATCATTCCGTTTTTAATCTCAATTGTGCCTTTTACTTTCAGCGGTTTAGTTTTACCGTGAAGACTAAGTTTCCCTCTTACAGTCACATGATGAACAGCGTTTTTACCAACATCAATTTTATCAAAATTATCGATTCTGCCCTTGAATTTCGCTTTAGGATACTTTTCCGATTCAACATAATTCTCGTTAAAATGTTCTTCTGCCAAAGCCAAATCGAATTTGAATAATTTCATAATTACAGCAAAAACCATATCCCCGTTTTTTGTATTCAGGAAGCTTGCGGTTTGCCGATTATGAGCGTCAATATCAATAATATCCGTCTTTGATAAAAAATAGATATGCCCGTTCCGAGTGAAGTATTTATCCGCCGCCTGCGTCTCAGCGAAACCGATAAAAAAGATCATAATTATTAATATTATCTTATTCATTCTGTCTGCCCTTAAAAGTCAAAAACTCTTGATATATTAAATCCGAAATGAATATCTCCGTCACCCCAATTACCCGAAGTTTCAGCAATAAACGCCTTCTCGGTCATAAACTGTGAATTCGAAAAAACGATTTGGAAAACATGCCCGCCCGTTTCAATATCAAAGCCGAGAGACAGCACATTACAGCGATCCTGACTCTTGAAGTCATCCGGATTAATCACATAATAATACTCCGCGTTAACCGAGACCCAATTGGATATTTTAAAGCGTCCGCCTGCTCCGACAGCGAAAATATCATTGTCGAAATTTGAGTCCGCCACTGTATTGCGATGTATATAAGTAGGTGCCAGTTGAAAAGAAAATCTGTCCGTAAATTTTCGTGCGATCAGCAATTGATGAGTATAAGTCAAGCGTGAATTGAAATTTTCTTCGAGATTGTTGTTTTCCAATGTATTGATCTCAATACTCGACAGCAGCGAAAGCGAAATCGGCATATTTTTCTTACCCTTAGATTGCCTTAGCACACTGTATTTCAAAAATCCGTTGAAAGCTTTCTGATAGTTGCCTCGACCAATGCCGAGCATCATCCAATCAGTGATCCCGTACTCCAAGCTAAAATGAGTGATCGATTGATCCAGGCCGAATAGTTCGTAAGCGCCGGAATTCAAACTGCCGAAGCGGTGCGAAATTCTAAAATCCAGATTGCCCGTCTGCATTCGCTCAATAGAATGCCCGTTTAAAATTCTCGTAGATTTAAAAGTCGCCGTTGTAAAGTCGGTTATCTCAGCCGTCTCAGCATCCAACAAAGCTTCAAGATCATCAACAGACCCCGTGTTTTCCTGTGCTCTACAGAATACGGAGGAGAATATCAATATTCCGATAAATGTCAATTTTCTGATAATCACATTTTCATTTCCTAAGTTCATATACATCACTGCCAAAATATGAGATTCACAGCGAAAAACAAATGATTATTATTCTATAAGATGTTTTTATTTAGATCAGAATGATTGGGATACTTATCCAAAATTCCCGGAAATCTGTGGGGAAGAGGTCATACAAAGATTGTTAGAAGTGCGACCGACTACTCATGCCCCTCTCTTTTCATCCTGAGCATCAGCTCATGAATTCTCTCCGCTTGCAGAGTGAAAGTCTCCAATCTTGCTTCTACCACTTGAGGATAGACATTGCCGTCCGCCTCAATTGTCAGGAATGGCAGAGTCATTTTTTTGTCGATGAATGAGGGGAGAGTATAGCTCGGATCATTCAATTGCTTCGCTTCGATTTTGTTCTCAACTTTCATTTCCGGCAGGCTGAACGCTTCAGCACATCTGGTGGGCATACATCCGAATGGCCCGAGATTTATCACGCCGCAGAATCTGTCGAGAATTTCGTGCATGGCAGCGCCGAGAGTCATACCCGGTTCACCTTTATACTCTAATGGAATCACGTGTTTACTGTGATTGAGCAGCGCGTCGATGTCGATTTTCATATATTCATAATAACCACTTTTTTCAAGAGTTTTCTTGGTGCGACGTTCCACATAACGCATATAGATATTGCGGAGGAATCTGTCACGTTTATTATTAGCGTTTTCTTCCGGCTCCAGCAATCCTTTGTCAATCAAATAATCAATATAGAAAATCCATTCGGTTATATAAGCTGTTTTGAGAATAAATCCTTTTTTCGCAAAATATCTATCCAAATGCTTATGCGAAAAATGCTCCCGGCGAGTGTATATTTCGCCGACCATTGATATATATTTTGACTCATTAATCGGGATTCTTGCGGGAACTTCACGCTTAATTATTGTCGAGAATTTCTTTAAATCTTTGAATATATTGTCTGTGTTTTTTGCGTAATTTTCTACAATTTTATCAAACTCACGGTTAAACACATCGATCCCGTGGTCCGGGTCAACGGCGTTTGTCATAATTCCCGCTCTGACATCTTCAAGAACATCGGCAGCCATGAGAGCCTTAACAGCACGAAGATCAAAACTCGATCCCATACCGGCAAAAGCGTCTTCGTTTGCCAGCGCGAGAGTCGCCACATTGCGCAATTTCTTTTTCATTATCAGGTCGCGCAGGAATACGGGGTATTGCCCTACTCGGCAATTGCCTGCCCCTTGAATCAAGAAGCAAACGAGATATTTTTCACCGTCCCAATGATTCTCAATATAATCAATCACCGAACCTGCTATAAGCAACACGGGGAGGCATTCCTTGCCCGTGGCGTTAGCCCTTGCGTATTTCAATATGTCGTGATTACCTTCCGGCATTGTCACGGCATTCAGCCCCAAACTCCTTAGCGATGAAGTAAACATACGAGTGCTTATATCGCCCATTGACGGAATTAATATCTCGACTCGCGGATCGTTCAGAGGAATTTTATCGCCCTCGGAAGAAACAAAATAGCTCTGATCACCTTCCGCCTTGATGGTCGCCGCTGTGAAATCGCTGTAATCCGGATCTTTAATTTCATCTCGAATGGCTCTGTAATTCGCTATTATATCCAGCGCGGCCTCTATACGAGTATTCAATCCTGCATCCGCCGTATGACCGTCCAGCTCAAGAGTCAGAGACGGCTTGCTGCCCATAAGAGAGCGGAAAGTCGTCAAAGTCATCGAATCAGGAGCGCAAGAATAATTTGTAACATAAGTAGCGAACAACTGCGGATGACGCTTGATAAATTTGGAGACTTTCAATATCATTTTCGCACCTTCCCAATACTGATCGTCCTCGATAGGTTCGTTGCGATAATCAAAAATGTCATAAGGAACTATATAAACTGCTCGCGAAGCGAATTTTCGCGGAATGCCTTTGTTGTCAGTATCAGTGAAGGAGTTATAAGGT
>JAQIDA010000064.1 GCA_027858275.1 Candidatus Kapaibacterium sp.
GACCATCTGTAATGGAGTGATAAAAAAAAGCCTGTTTCTCAAATAGAACAGCCGTGTTCAGAATAGAAATCGATTAATTTACAATCAATTTTGTCAAGCTCACTATTGCCCGGAAATAAAAAATGCGCCTTGATATGCGAGGACATTATAGTCCTGGTGTTGTCAAACCGAAAGTAAATTGAAAAACTCACTATGCCATATTCGGATATAATACTAATTTCAGCATTAAACACAACTCAGAACCGAAGTATTGATTGATAGAATTCATAATTACCGGAGTTGCGACGAAAAAGCAATACCTCCTGCTTATTTCAGAATCACAACAGTCTCGCTCTGCAAAAACGCAGATGTCTTAAATATAATCAAATACTGCCCCGAACCAAGCTCTTTTATATCTAAACTTTCAATTTCATCATCCGAATCATCTTCATCCGCGGTTCAGAAAATAAACATACATCTGAAATTAAACTACATCCGATATTTTTGCAATACCGGTTCACATATTGCGTTTCCTATTGTTCGGAAGATAATTGAAACACAGGACACTAATATACAACAGGAAGCATCAATGAGACTTATTACGATTTTTATTCTCGCTCTATTTATCACTTTTTCAACCACTTCGAACGCTAAGGACAAAGAGGCTAAAAAAGATCCGATTAATACAGGACTTTTCTCCGCTTTGAAACCACGTTTGATCGGTCCGGCTTTGACTTCGGGCAGAATTATTGATTTTGCGGTCAACCCCAATAATCACGCTCATTATTATGTAGCGGTTGCTTGCGGCGGCGTTTGGGAAACAAAAAACGCGGGTATTACTTACAAGCCAATTTTCGACAAGCAGGATGTTTATTCTGTCGGATGCGTTGAGATTGATCCAACTAACGTAAATGTTGTATGGGTTGGCTCAGGTGAAAACAACAGTCAACGCAGCGTTGCTTGGGGTAACGGTATATATAAATCGCTTGACGGCGGCAAATCGTGGAAAAATATGGGTTTGAAAACTTCTGCTCATATTGGTAAAATTGTAATTGATCCTAACAATTCTGACATCGTTTATGTAGCGGCTTTCGGTCCTTTGTGGGCAGCAGGCGGCGAGCGCGGATTGTATAAAACAACTGACGGCGGTGTGACTTGGAATCTCTCTCTCGAAATAAGTGAAGATACCGGCGTTTCGGATATCGTAATGGATCCGCGAGACCCAAAAGTCTTATATGCAGCTTCTTATCAAAGACGCCGCCACACATGGACTCTTATCAACGGCGGTCCTGAAGCAGCTTTGTATAAAACAGTTGATGCCGGTAAAACTTGGGATAAACTTGCCGGCGGATTCCCCGGCGGCGAACTCGGTCGTATCGGTATCGCCATTTCTCCGGTAAATCCTGATTATGTCTACGCGCTTGTAGAAGCTCTTGATAAAAAAGGCGGGATGTACCGATCAACTGACAGAGGTCAATCATGGGAAAAGCGCGGCAGTTATTCAACAGTAAGCGCTCAGTATTATCAAGAACTTGTCTGCGATCCGAATGTCCTCGACAGAGTTTTTTCACTTGATACATACTTGCAATACACAAATGACGGCGGCAAAACTTGGACAAAATCAGGCAATAAATTCAGACACGTTGACGATCACGCTCTTTGGATTGATCCGAATAACAGCGATCATCTTCTTGTAGGCGGTGACGGCGGTATTTATGAATCTTATGATTTCGGGGTTAACTGGCGTCATTTTGAGAATCTGCCGGTCACACAATTCTACAGAATCGCCGTTGATAATGATTATCCTTTCTACAATGTATACGGCGGCACTCAGGACAATAATACTTGGGGCGGTCCGGCAGCAACGAATAATACCGGCGGAATCACTAATGAAGATTGGTTTAAAGTTGTCGGCGGCGACGGTTACGAACCTCAGATTGATCCCAAAAATCCGAATATCGTCTACGGACAGGCTCAATACGGTTGGATGGTTCGCTTTGATAAGAAAACAGGTGAGTCCACTTTTATTCAGCCTCAACCGGAATTAGGCGAAGAACACAGATGGAACTGGGACACTCCTTTGATGATAAGCCCCTGGTCCAATAAACGTCTATACACAGCGAATAACAGAGTCTATCGTTCAGACGATCAGGGAAGCTCATGGAAAGCAGTCAGCCCTGATTTAACAGCTAAAATTGACAGAAATAATCTTGAAATAATGGGCAAAGTGTGGCCTCCTGAGACAGTTGCCAAGAATGCCTCAACTTCACTGTACGGCAACATTGTGTCTTTGACAGAATCACCGTTAAAAGAAGATATGCTTTATGTCGGTACTGACGACGGATTGGTACAATTCACAGATGACGGCGGCGCGAATTGGAAACAACTGAGTAATCCGGCAGGAGTTCCGGAGAATTCTTATGTAAGTGATGTGCTGGCTTCGAGTCATGAAGAAAACACTGTTTACGCCTTGTTTAACAATCACAAGCGCAATGATTTCAAACCTTATATCCGTAAAAGCACAGACAACGGTGAATCATGGACAAAAATAGAAAGCAATTTGCCTGTGCATGAACCTGTCTGGACAATTGTTGAAGATCATGTCAACCCCAAATTATTATTCATCGGTACTGAATACAATGTGTATTTCACAATCGACGGCGGTGAGAAATGGGTCAAACTCGGCGGCATGCCTCCGGTAGCAATGAGAGATTTGGATATTCAGAAACGCGAAAACGATTTGGCAATCGGCACATTCGGCCGCGGTATTTACATACTGGATGATTACACTCCGATTCGCGAAATGACAAAAACAATTCTAGAAAAAGATGCTCATATTTTCCCAATAAAAACAGCTAAGATGTTTTTCGAAAATGATGCTTTCAACAAAAACGGTCAAGGAGTAGAATTCTTCAGAGCAAAGAACCCTAAGTTCGGCGCGGTATTCACTTATCATCTAAAAGAAGGTTTCAAATCGTTGAAATCTATCAGAAAAGAAAAAGAGAAAGAACAAATGAAAGACGGTAAGTATGTTTATCCTTCATTTGACGAATTGACTAAAGAGGATGATGAAGAAAAAGGCTATTTGCTGTTAGTTATTAGTGACGCAGAGGGTAATGTGATCAGAAGACTTACGGCTCCTTCCGCAGCAGGTATGCACAGAATCAATTGGGACCTTAGTTACAGCGGAGTTGAACCAATTTCGAAAAAAACTAAAGCTGAAAAATACTCAGGTTTTGCAGTTGTCCCCGGGACATACAAGGTTCATCTGGCCAAATACGAGAATCATGAATTTACAGATATTACTGAACCGCTTGAGTTCACTGTCGAGTCAGTTATGGATGCGACATTTAAAACTAAAGACCCGGTTGCTTTGAATAAATTTAGAGATAAAGTCAACAATCTGTATAAAGCGGTGCGCGGAACTCAGAGGATTTGCAGCGAAACAATGACGAGAATCAAAGACATTGAAAAAGCTCTGCTCTTAACTCCGAGCATCCCTACATCGAAAATTACAAATTTGAAGCAGATTGAGACTGAATTGAAAAATATCATCAAAGTTTTGAACGGTAACCCTTCAATCAGCAAACGCTCTGCAAATCAGACTTCATCGATTAGTGCCAGAGTTATGCATATTATATACAGCACTGCTTGGACTAACGCCGATGTGACAGAAACCGCAAAAGACCAGTACGCAATTCTTTCAAAGCAGTTCCCTGAAATCATTGATAAATTGCAGAAACTAATTAAAACAGATCTTAATAAATTTGAACGTGATCTTGACGATTATAAAGCTCCGTGGACGGGCGGCAGAATTCCGGAATGGAAACCTGAATAATTGTCAATAACGTATGAATGACAATGCCTCTTATAACTCCCCTACGATTGATTT
>JAQIDA010000067.1 GCA_027858275.1 Candidatus Kapaibacterium sp.
CGAATCGTTCAAAACATTAGATTATTACGAGTTCCTCAAAAAAGATAAATCCGTATTCAGAATTGCTGATTTCCAAGCTAATCCGGCGAATATTCCCGCCTATTACGGACTGGAAAATATCAACGGCTATCATTCGGCAAAACTCAGAACTTTTCAGGATTTATCCGATGTATGCGGCAGCGGATCAACTTCGCATTTAACAAGTCCTTTCCTTTGGAATCTTATGAATGTGAAATATGTAATCTATCCTCAAGCTGTAAAAGGATATAATCCAATATTCAAATCGAACACAGGAGCTGTTGTATATCAAAATCCGGGTCTTCCTCGTACATTTTTCGTGAATAAAGCGGAAAAAGCCGAACAGAAAGAGATACTCAATCACATCAAGAACACGGATTTCAATCCGAGAGAATTGGCTTATGTAGAAAAAGACCTGCGGCTTGTAATTGATATGCCCTCAGCCGGCGCGACTTCCAAAATAGTTGACAAAGGCAATGAGTTTATTAAAATTGAAGCAACTGCTACCGGCAACAATCTGCTGTTTGTCAGCGAAATGCACTATCCGGCTTGTTGGCACGCTTATATCGACGGCAAAGAAACAGAGATATACAAAACCAACTTTGCCTTCCGATCAATTATAGTTCCCGAAGGTAAACATGATATAGAAATGAAATATATATCTGATAATTTTGAGCTCGGCAAATCGCTTAGTCTGGCGGGCAATATCATTGTTGTGCTGGCTGTTGCGGGCGGAATTATTCTGAGAAGAAGAAAGAAAACTATAATTAAAGAAGATTGAAATCAAATTCCGGACAATAGAGAGTACGCCCAATTTACTCAATTAGCAGACATAAAAAAAATCCTCGTTACTATAATCGTAACGAGGATTTTTTAGTTCATTCAGACTTGAAATTTAAGCATGTGTGTTCTCAAGCACGACAGTTTTCGTTTCGAATTCCATACCTGTTTGGATGATTTTCTTAACCGCGCACTGATCTGCAGAGCGAATCAAAGCTGTGTGATATTTTTCAGGGAAGTCTGCAGGAACGTTGATGTCCAAAGTAGTTTTGTATTTCATTTCTGCATTTGGATCGTAGCTGATATTCTGTGAAATAGTGATACCTTCTGAACTCAAGTTGCGAGAATCACAGAAGCCCTGAACATAAGCACCAGCACACTGACCGATTGAAGCTAAGAAATATGTGAACGGTTCAGGCATAGTTCCGAGACCGCCTGAGCGTTCAGCTTGATCTGTTACGATTGTACGTCCTGCAACTTCTGCACTTACTCTTTTTTTGCCGTCTAATGTAATTTTGATTTCCATCGTAAATCCTTCTTTTATATTATAATTATTATTGATTTCTTAAAAACTATATTACTGAACGTTCATATAGTTTCAATATTTTATATTCAATTAAATATTGGGATTGATACAATGAAGAAAAAATGTTTTTTTCTCAAAAAATAGTGTGTAATAATTCTTTTACGCCCTGAAAGGGCAGTTTAATATAGCCCGGGGCAGCGCCCCGGGACAACAAGACAACGCACATCCGACGCCCTGAAAGGGCAGTTTAATCTTCCGTTGCTATTGAACCCAATTTTTAAGCTGCCCTTTCAGAGGCTGTCTCATAAGTCCTCCCAAAAATGCTCAAAAAACAATATTTTCGGGCATTTTTATTACAATACACAAGTCATACAAACGTCTATAAGTGTAATATATACAAAGGAGATACGTAGTATGCGAGCTAAGTTCAAAGATTACCTTCAAGATCAAATATTCATGTTTCCACCGAGTTTAGATGACTGTGTTCCTAAAAATCATCCTGTCAGGACGGTCAACTCAATAATTGATCAATTAGATCTTATCGATTTATACAAACAATATCCTCATCTCGGAGCTTCGTCATATCACCCTAAGATGCTTCTAAAGGCTTTGGTCTTCGCTTATTTGAATAATATTTATTCAAGCCGTGAGATTGAAGAAGCCACTCGCAGTAATGTTTATTTTATGTGGCTGTGCGGCAAGAATACTCCTGATCACAACACAATCAACCGGTTTCGATCCGGTCGCCTTTCAGTTTCACTCGAACCAATATTTCGGCAAATAGTTGTTTTCTTGGCGGAACAAGGAATACTTGATTTGAAATTGACATATATAGACGGAACTAAGATTGAAGCTAATTCCAACCGCTATACTTTCGTTTGGCGCAAGTCAGTACTAAAGAATAAAAACAGGTTAATCGCCAACCTTGAAGAGATTTGGAACTTTGCCGAATCTGTAGCCAAAGAGGATATGAAGGATATAGAAAAGGTTGATTTCGCCACTGTATCTCCGGAACAGCTTCATGATATCGTATCAAGCATACAAAAAGCATTAAAAAAAAACCGTAGCACCGGAAACACAGCAAAACTGATGAAGATGCTGTGTTCATGCGTATGAAAGAAGATCACATGAGAAACGGTCAGTTGAAAGCGGGCTATAATGTTCAGATCGGAACAAACAATCAATATATCACAAGCTTTGGAATATATCAAACACCGGGAGACAGCACAACTCTTCCCAATGTAGTTGAGACACACAAAAGATTATACGGTCAACATCCTGAAACTGTTGTAGCCGACGCCGGTTATGGTTCAGAAGAAAACTACCTTTACTTAAACTCGGTTGATTGCACGGGATATGTAAAATATAATCATTTTGACATGGAACTATCCGGAAGTCTGAAAAAGAAAAAGCCTTATTACTCCACTAATCTTGAATATGTGCCTGAGGGTGATTATTGTGTTTGTCCGAACGGCAAAAAAATGCACAAAATATATACAGGTAAATCAAAGAGCCTCACAGGATTCAAACAGGATCTTAGCTACTATCAGGTTGAGGAGGACTGTGTCGACTGTCCTTTCAAAGAGGCCTGCACACCACAAAAAGACAGAAGAACCATACAAATAAATCACAGACTAAGAATAGAAAAAAAAAGCGTTTGACAGACTCACGAGTGAAACAGGAACCCGGCACAGAATACGACGGAGTGTTGAACCCGAACCGGTCTTCGGCAATATAAAACAAAACAAAAAATTCAGGCGGTTTTCAATGAGAGGTCTACAGAAAGTAAACCTCGAGTTTGGGCTTGTCGCTATTGCTCATAACTTGAAAAAATACTGCTACAAATAATTCGAATATCATCGGAATGTACGTCCAAAAATGCTATTTATACTCTCTATATAAAAAATCTCGGATTTTGATGTTCTATAACTCAAAAT
>JAQIDA010000068.1 GCA_027858275.1 Candidatus Kapaibacterium sp.
CAATATGACGGGACAATTGATTAACAAGTCAGCGGCGGAATTATTATGTCGATAAACAGACGGAGAGAACATGAATTATTGAGGCAAGGAATCAGTCTGCCCGATTCAGAAAATGATTCAAAAAAAATATTTTTTATCAATGGGTTGCCGGGATGCGGCAAATCGGAATTTACTGCAAAATTGGCGAAAGAGCTGATTGAGAAACAAGCCGTGGACGCATTGATGTACTTCAGAGGCAACGATTTCCCGAAATACACACCCGAGATTATCGCCCGAATGATGGCTGAAATTAGCACGAGTGAGGACTTTGAAGTTGAGTTGCCGGATTCGGAAACCGCATATATCAAATCTCGTTACATCGCTGTTTTGGAAAAAATTAAAATTGTTGATACTGATTTATACTCCCGAATCGAAAATAAATGTAGAAACAAAAGTGATTACGAACTTGCTTTTGAAGATAAAAAGTCCGGCGACGAATATGATTATGACAAAAAATTATCCGCCGCGCTTAATAAAAAGCAGGAAATACAACTTGTTCTTGATCCAATACCGTTTATTTCCGAAGCCCTGATTGTTGACCTTATGAACAGATTTTATCCCCTTGACGAACAAACCGGATACGAGCTGTATAATGACACCGAACCGCGAAAAGTTGCACTGGTGATAGATGATTGTGACAAGTATTCAGCAGCGACAAATGACTTGTTTTTCGATCAATTCTGTGAATTCCTCGATACAAAGACATTCGGCGATTTCAAAATTTATACTATCTCTAAGATTGATTCTGAAATCAAGATCTCCGCATTTTTTGATTTTCGTGTGATCTATGCCGTTCGCGGTGAGATGAATCCTGATTCGGACGGGTTTTTAAAAAGATACGAGAACAAAACAGCCGGCATTCAGCTGAACCCATATTCTGCAGACGATCTGAAAAGTCTCAGTCGGGAACACCATATCGATCTTGATTTTTTAAATAAAGTCGCGGAATATTCTTCATCCGCCCCCTCCGCAATCCATGCTTATTTTACTGAAGCCGGTGTTAAAATAAAAATAATTGACGATAAACTGATTAAGAAGATTCTTGAGAATTTGGTTTTCAAAGGCCTGTTTGACGAGGAAATTGAATTACTTAAAAGAGTCGCGTTTGCCGAAGATTTCCAATCTCCATTGTTGAAATGCTATAACATCAGCGATCCGAACCCCATTTTTGATTATCTGACAAGCAGAAATGATTTCTTCTTTAAATCAGGAAGTTTCGGCAGAATCAAAATGAAACCTGAACTCCGCAATATTATTCAAAACATTGTTATTAAAGAAGATAAAATCTCGGCGGACGGATACAAAGCTTGCGCTAAGATTTATGCTTCTGCCGCTGATGTCTTTGACGGGCTTTCGCTCCGCGAACCTGAAATTGTTATGAATCTTGCGTATTTCAAAAGGTTCAACAGCGACTACGCCTTGGACGAAGCTTTTCTTGCCGACGCTGACTCAGTGCGAAAATTTGTCGATACTCACCCCTATTTATTTGATAACGGCATTCACACTCAATCGCTGAAAGAATCAATCCGCACGCAATTGAAGGCGATCAACAAACTGGTAGACAAAGAAAAATACGACGAAAAATTCAAGCTTGCCGCGCATACTTGGCAGAAATTCGAAGATCAGACGATCAATAAAATCGAAACGGATGAAGCCGAAGCAAAAATCTTGCAGGAAGAGTCCGACGAACTGTATCAAAATATTCAAGAAAATAAACTCAATACCGAAATAGCTCAATCGAGTTTCTTCGAAGCAGAAAACGGGCTTGTTGATTTGCACAAGAAACAAACAATGTTCGAAGCTGACCCCAAAACCACAGCGGCAATTGTAAATATCTCAGCAGGGGCAGCAGGATTTTTAGCAACCTACACTCTGCCGTTTTTCTTCAGTGATTATTTCACTCCCGAAAATTTTCTCGGGACGACGTTTTTGTTTATCCTATATCTCGTATTCACGGTTCTTGCGGTATCCGGCATAATTACATTGACGAAAATCCTAAAACTTCGTCAGCAAAAAAAGAAAATGAAAGTGGTTGACGATATAGTTGTCGAACTTGAGGCAAGAAAAGCAGCTTATGCGACAGAAATGAAAACCCTGAAAGACGCCTGCAGCTCTATGCAAACAGATTTCGACGAAAGAAAAGTCAAACTGAATAAATTGACTTTAGAAATTAAAACTAAAAAAGAGCAGTTGGAAGAACCGTTTATGGATTAAGTCTGAACCTTGGATTAAGATGATAATATAGAAAATAATATACTAATCATAACGTTTTTCTTAAAGAAGAATCGGAGAATATATATTTTTATTTATTTGAAAAGGCTGTTATGAGAGCAATTATTGTAATTATCTGTATGCTTGTTTTATCTGTGAATTATGCCGATGCCGACGATTGGACAACATACAACCAGATAGGATCTCCGATATGGTTTGTTCCGGATGCGGCAGGAAACAGTAATTTGGTTGTCAACCGCACTCAGGACGGCATTGAAATAATTAACCTTGCCGATTCTGAATTGATTGCGACTATTAATAGTGATATTATTGCCGATTACAGATCATTGAAAATTTGCTATAATTCAAACCATGACATATTAGGTCTGATTAATAATTCCGGACAAATTGTTATATATGATTATAAGACATCTCAAATAATCAGCCGGACACAATTTATTGATACTTCAGGGTATTCGGAAAAGCATGTCGTTTTTAATAAAACAGCGGATTCATTTATTGAATTGTCCCAAAAATCGATGATACTTTCTCTACGCCGTGTTTCCGACGGCAAACTGATAGATTCACACAAGATTGAATTTGCGGATAATTCAGACGTATGCCTTTCGGCAAACGGACATTATACTTCTTCTCTCAGCGACAGCAGTTTGTTCATTTGGGATAATTTTGAAAAGAAATTGCTGAAAGAAATTCAGGTCCCGAAAGCTTATAAAGCGACTTACTGGGCATTGTCTTACTCGAAATTATCAGCTGACGGCAAAAAATTTGTTTATCGTGACGAGACTGACACAATCAGAATTATCGATATTGCCAAATCTGAAATCATTTTCAGTAAAATGGGAAATTTCAAACATCCGGAATGGAGTTTACCCTTTGAAAGCGCAAATTTTGCATTGTCTAAGGATTTTGATCAAATTGGCATAGGCAACGTAGTCTACGATGTTAAAAGCGGAGACAGTCTCAGAACTCTTGCTTTAACTGATTTACTGATGGACATCAACTCTGAAACAAACAGTTATTCGTTCCTACACGGAGGATCATCATATAGAGGAACTCGTTCTCCGGGGTCTTCAGGAATTATCAGCACAATGAAAACAGTTGATAACAATTCCCGTTTCCTTGGTAACATTCCGCAATTCGCATGGTGCAAAATGATCGGATATTCCTACGACGGAAAATTAATGTCCGTTTCAACTAATACGTATTATGACAAGAGCTATGAGGATACTTATTTTGTCATTGATACAGAAACCAAAAGAAAAGTCGGAAGATGTAATTTCATCCCTGTCTTTTCGCCGGATGATAAAAATATTTTGCGCTTGGTCGACGGGAAAATAATTGTTTGTGATTTATTCGCAGAACCGACCGGAGAAATAATTCAGCCGGAAAACAGAACAATTGATTCATTTGTCGTTGTTGACGAAAGAATCCTACTGCTTTATCAAAATAACAATTGCGTGTTTTATAATTATACGGACAGTCAGGTAATTAGAAAAGTCGAGAGTATCGAGCTGAAGCTCATTGAAAAAGGGAAAAAATATATTCTTAAAACCCATAATAATGTTGAAAAATATGATACTTATACAGGGAATATGCTCGAAGAATATGAATTAGCGACGCTTGATATTCCGGAAGAATATGTGTTACTATGTCAATCACCGGATTACAAATTGGCTGTATATGTTGAGCTTAGTACACAAACAATTATCTATGACCAAATCATGGCTGAAGTGAAATATTCCTATGAATACATCTACCCGAAATATGGTGTTTACGGTTCTAAATTTCTTTTTGCCTCAAATAACAAGGTGTTAATACAAACAGCGAGTGAAAAAGCTGTGGAGTATTACCCCAGGGACTATGTGTCTTTTTTTGAAGTAGCGTCCGGCAAAACTTTATCATATTTTGAAACGAAATCTCATCAATTCAAGATTTCCGGTAATTACGAATTTATTGGCGGATTTCTTCAAGATCAGCCTTATTCCACTCCCGTAATTTCCCATAAAAAATTAAATAAAAATCTTCTTTCTATTCTCTCGATCGAAGATAACGGAAACATTAACGAATCAGATGAGCTCCTGATTTTCCCAAACCCGGCTCAAGACAATATTACAATCGAATTGCCGGAAAGCTTCAACGGTTTTGATCTAAGCGTAACTATCTCTGACATTCTCGGTAGACAAATAAAAAACATAAACGATATGATGACTTCCGAAAATAGTTTGATTGTTGACATCAGCGGCTTGAACACCGGCATATACATGCTCTCGGCAGAGGCTGGCGGAAAGATTGTGAGAAGTCGCTTTGTGGTTGCGAGGTAATACGTTTCTTGCGGCAACCGTGGAGTTAACCCCACGGTTGAGTGCATAAAAATCAGTCAGTTTCACTTACCCTAGATCTCAAACCCACAGACTTCCAACCACCAGTAATCAATTTTTCCGAATTCGTCATAATTGACTGTTTCTCCGGGGCGAGGGATTCGAATTCTTATGTCTGTGTCTCTTACAGCTTTGCTGAGGCGAACAACAGGATCATACCAGCTGTGCAGGGCAAGGTCGAAAGTCCCCCAGTGAATCGGGATGAAATTAGTACATCTGAGTTTTCTGAGCATTTTGACGGCGTTCTCCGGGCCCATGTGTATATCAGGCCAGTATTCGTCATAAGCACCAATTTCTATGAATGCAAGATCGAACGGACCGTATTTGTCTCCGATGTCCTGAAAATCTTCAGTAGGACCGCTGTCGCCGCTGAAAAATATTCTGTATTTCTCGCCTTTTATCACCCAAGAACCCCATTGAGTCTTGTTGTTATCTATTATTTTGCGACCGGAGAAGTGGCGCGCGGGAGTGTTGATCAACTCAATATTACCGTCCTGCACACTTTCCCACCATGTTCTTTCGATTATTCGGGAGCTGTCAATTCCCCAATCAACGAGAGTTTCCATCAGACCGAGGGAGACAAAGAATTTGACATCCGTCTTCGCAAATTTTCTGATAGTTCCATAATCCAAATGATCATAATGATTATGTGAGATAATAATCCCGTCAAGCTTCGGCAAATCTTCTACTTCCGCGGGAGGCGGGAAGAATCTTTTGGGGCCCATATACATAATCGGAGTTGTATAATCTCCGAACACCGGATCAGTTAGATAGCGCTTTCCTTCTATTTCAATCAGCAATGAGGAATGTCCCAACCATTTCACGCTGAATTTATCATTTGGTTTTTCCGGGAAATCGGATTTGCTCAGTTTTACAATAGGTATAACTTTTTCGGGTTTGACATACGGATGTTTGCCGGTTAAAAACTTGTATCCGGCTTTTAAGATATTGCCGCCCATCACGGTAGTTTCTTCAATATTAGAAAATTTGCCGTCTTTATATATATTAGTATCCGCAAGCTTCTCCAGTCTTGCCCGATCCGGGATTGTTCCTACTTGGTCAAGGCTTAATAAGCACATACTCAGTCCGAAAAATGTTAGTAAAGAGATTATTGAGAACCATTTCATAATTTTTTTGAATTTTTTCATATTAAATATTCTGTCTTCAAACTTATTTCTTACTGTAATATAGACGAAAAAGGCGAACAAAAGTTCGCCTGAAAATCATTTCGAATTTTCGATAAAATCAATTCTTCACTGCTGTTACTTCTTCGATTATTTTGTCAAAATCCGCGTCGTCCAAAGTGTATTTGGTACTGCAATATTGGCAGACGAGTTCATTCTGACCTTTTTTGCGCATATCCTTCAGCTCATCTACCTGAAGCGTCGCGAGTTTACTTGTAAACTGATCTTTGGAACAGCGGCAGAAGAAGTCCAGCTGTGTACTTTTGACGAGTTCAAACTCGAAAGGCAATACTTCCTGCAGCATTTTGTCGGGAGTCAGATCTTTGTCGTAATAAGCTGAAATTGATCCGAGCTTAGTCAGATGATTATATACTTCTTCCAAATCCTCGTCCGTCGCGCCGGGCATTCCCTGAACTATCAAGCCGCCGGATTGTTTGATTTTGCCGTCGTCATCCAACTGTGTATCCAAGATCACTGCCGTAGGTATCTGTTCCGATTGAACATAATAATATGCCAAATCGGAAGCAATATCGCCTTTGCGAATTTCAACAACTCCCATAGCAGCTGTGTTCTGATCATAAAGCATACGCTTGAATTTCAAGAGACCGATACCGATCACATCTTCAAAAGTAGAATAGTCGTTTTTGAACAAATCGTCGCTGTACTCAATAAATCCTCTGATTTCACCAAGCTGCAGAGCTTCGGCGTAGATAGTATGAATCGGACCGTTGCTTTCAGTTTCGAGAATAACGCGCTCCTCGCCTTTGAGAAAAGCTGCGGACAAAGAGGCGCCGGACATTAATCTGGCAAGCATAAAAGCGGGAACTGCCGGAAGATTATGTTTTTCCTGAGCCGTTTGCGCTGCCTTAGTATTTTTAATCGCGACTACTCTGAATTTGCCGTCTTTCGACATCACTCTAACGACTCTGTCGCGAAGTCTAAGTTGTTTTATAAGTTCTTTTTGGTCCGGTTTATCTGTCAACTGTCTGTCTCTTTTATGTTATTTAATATCAAACTATTTAACTGATATTAAGCGGAATTATTGTTTTGAGTAAATAATTCATGGGAGATGTCAGACACTCAAAGACAGTGTCTGACATCGAAGATAAATATTTTCTTCTCTTACTCCCCTCCTTGGAAAGGAGGAGAGTCGGATAAGAAAACCGGGACGGAACCCTTAAAAAACAGAACAGCCGAACATTTTTAAGGTTCGGCTGTTCAGTGAGTGTCATATCTTTTTAAGAATTACAACCCCGAAATAGACATTCCGTCAATTTTAATTGTCGGTCCTGCGACCGCGCGATCAAATTTGAGGTCGTTTCCGATCATGGATATATTCTTAAGCATTGACGCGAGATTGCCGGTGAAAGTAACTTCTGAAACAGGATAAGTCAATTCGCCGTTTTCAATCCAGATACCGTAGGCACCTTTTGAAATATCACCTGTAGTCGGAACAGTTCCCTGACCGATAGTTGAAGTCAAGAGCAAACCTTTATCGACTGATTTGATGATTTCTTCCTGCGAATGCGATCCTGCTGCCATATAGAAATTGGATGAGCCTGAAGCGCCGCCTGTTGATTTCATGCCGAGTTTTTTGGCTGAGTATGTACTCAAGATATAATTTTTCAATATACCGTTTTCGATAATCGGCATTTTTTTGCCGGGTACGCCTTCGCCGTCGAAGGGGCGTGAGCCTTTTGCGCCGACAATAGTAGGATCGTCTGTTATATTGATATCTTTGCCGGCGATTTCTTTGCCGATCATATCAATCAACCACGACTGTTTCATATATATTGATCTACCGTTGATACATGATGACAAAAATCTGAGGAGCATAGATGTCATTTTCGGTTCAAACACAATCGGCACAACTTGAGTCTTGATTTTTTTCGCATTGAGCATGCGAGTTACAACGTGAATCGCTTTTTCGGCGATTTCCTGAGTTCCCATAAGTCCGGCGACGTTCAAAGATGATTCGTACCAGCCGTCTTCATAAATTTTATCGCCTTTGCCCGATTGCAGACCTACGCCGTTGTAGCAAACACTGTGTTTGTAATCGCCGCTGAATCCGTTGGAGTTAGCGATAATTGTTCTGCCGATGTTAGTGCCATAGTAACTACCGTTGGAGCTTTTCACGTTTTTGCCTTTGACCGCGATGGCTTCCACTTCTTTTGCCATAGCAATTTTATGCTCAGGAGTCAATTCAAGAATTTTTGGATCGAACAGTTTCAGGCTGTCAATATCAACTTGTATCGCGTCGTTATCCGGCAATCCGGCGAAAGGATCGCTGCTTGTTAATTTTGCTCTTTCAATTGCGTTATCCGTTAACTGATGCAATGCTTCAGGCGATAAATCAGATGAAGAAGCAGTCGCGACTTTGTTGTCGAGAATAACTTTGAGCGAAAGGCTTCTTGAGCCTGCTTCGGTCAAGTTTTCGATAGATTGATTGAGGCATTCAACAGTGAATGAACTTCCCTCGCCAATTGATACCTGCACTTGGTCAGCGCCTTTGGATTTGCCGTATTTTACGAGATCTTCGGCTGTTTTTAATAAATTATTGTTACTCATTATACACCTCCTACAGTCATTTTACTGATTCTTAATGACGGCGTTCCGGCCGTGACGGGTACTGATTGTCCTGCTTTGCCGCATGTGCCGAGGAAGAATCCCATATCGTTGCCGACCATATCCACACGCTTGAGAATTTGGACGTTCGAGCCGATCAAAGTAGCGTTTCTCAACGGACGAGTCAGCTTGCCGTTTTCAATCAGATAACCGAGATTGACAGAAAAAGTGAAATCGCCTGCATTATTGACCATTCCGCCTTGATATGTAACAGCATAGAAGCCTTTTTTGACTGACGCGATCATTTCTTCGGGCGGAGTATCGCCGGGGGCGAGTACCGTATTATTCATTCTCGGAATTGGAGGAGATTTATATGACTGGCGACGGCCGTGACCGTTTTCTTTATGATTAAGAATCTTTGCAGAGAGCTTATCATTCAAGAAACCGACGAGCTTGCCTTTTTCGATCAACATTGTTTTTTCAACCTGAGTGCCTTCATCATCTATATTTAGACTGCCTCGATAGTTTGGAATCGTTGCATCATCATATATAGTCAGCAAGGGGCTTGAAACCATTGTTCCCATTTTGTCCCACATAATAGATTGTTTTTTGCGATTTGCGTCAGCTTCGAGTGGATGACCGACGGCTTCGTGAATCATAACTCCGGACTGATCTTTACTCAAGATAACGGGGAATTCTCCTGCAGGAGCATTTTCAGCTTCGAGCAAAGCAAGCGCTTCTTTTGCTGCTTTTTTACCGATTTCGGTTGGTGTTTCTACGTTCATATAGAAGTCCGCGCCGATTCTGCCGCCGGCATTTCCCGAGCCTGTTCCAAGTTTGCTGTCTTTTTCAGCTGTAGCCGTCACACGCAAACGCGCCTGCGGACGAACATCGGATACGAGAAGACCTTCGCTGTTGGCGATAGTTATTCTCTGGATTTCATCAGCTATTGAAGCGGAAATTTTTGTTATTTTAGGATCAGCGTTTTTAGCTGCGTCATAACCCTCTTTGAGGAGCTTGATTTTGTCCTGTAATCTCGCTTGAGTCAGAGGAGAAACCATATCATAAGTCTGTACCTTAGGTTTTATCTCATTCAAATTGGCAACCGACATTTTGCTCGGGCCGGACGCAATAGCGGCAGCCGTCAAAGCCGCATGCTTGATTTTATCAAAAGTCAATTCATTCGTATAAGCGTATCCTGTCTGGTCACCTTTGATGACTCTGATGCCAACACCAAGCGAAATGCTTTCCGATGAGCTTTTGATAATTTCCTCAGACATATTGACTGAGCTTGAGATTTTGTTCTCAAAATATAATTCCGAGAATTCTCCGCCTTTGGACAGAGCGATTCCCAACAATTTTTGAATATCTTCTTTAGTGAAACCGAACACTCCCTCTCCAACCGGTTGAACGGTATTGGCAAAGAGCTTATTCAGCCACAAGCCTGATGTAGCGACCGCTCCCATACCAACTCCGACTGTTTTGATAAAACTACGACGGTTTTCTTGTGCCATCTTATTTTCTCCGAAAAAATGATTAATTATTTTTTATTGAAATTTTGTTTTTAATGCTATAGTTAATGACTAATTCTTCACCCAATCCCCATAAAAATACGCATATTCCCGCCAAATATCTACGAATCTTTCCAATAAAAGTTTCATTTCGAAGCAGTATTTATTAATTGCTTTCTAAAACCGACCAAAATAGGCGTATTATTATTTTTCATGCTGATATTATCAAATCTTGACTTATATTTGTATGAAATCAAACCGAACAATTCGAAAATATATATTTCGTCTCCGGTTTGGTATGAATAATAAAAAAATTTAAAATCCATCTTTAGGGGTATAAAATGAGTTCAAATCACGAATACACTCAGGCTACAAATTGCGTTCACGCCGGAATTGAAACCAACGAATACGGCGCGGTTATTCCTCCGATCTGTCAGACATCAACATTTATGTTCAAAAATGCCGATCACGGCAAAAGACTCTTTGCGGGTGAAGAAGACGGATACATTTATACAAGGATGAGAAACCCGACCGTCGAAGCAATGGAAAACGCCGTTGCGGCGCTCGAAGGCGGAACAAAAGCAATAGGCTGCGCAAGCGGTATGGCTGCAACACATTTGATTTTCGCGGCTTTGCTCGAAGCCGGAGATCATGTGATATGCAGTGAGTCTGTTTATGGTCCGACCAGCACAATTTTATCTACTCTGTTTGCCAAATTCGGAATTGAAGTAGATTTCGTAGATACTCCCGATGCTAAGGCCGTTAAAAATGCGATCAAACCCAACACAAAAGTGATTTACGTTGAAACACCCTGCAATCCTACTATAGCGATAACCGATCTTGCGGCTGTCTCTGAAATAGCAAAAGCAGCGGGTGCAAAACTTGTTGTCGACAATACTTTCATGAGTCCCGTAATGCAAAGCCCCTTTGATTTCGGAGCTGACATTGTTATGCACAGTATGACTAAGTTCTTGAACGGTCATGCTGACGTTGTCGCCGGTATCGTAATTTTGAAAAATGTAGAAGATTATCCACACTTCAGGAAAACTTCAAATCTCATCGGCGGTGTTATTGATCCGTTCAACTCTTTCTTGGTACACCGCGGCCTGAAAACTTTGAAAATCAGATGCGAACGTCATTGTGAGAACGCGCAGAAAGCAGCGGAATTCTTGGAAGCTCATCCCAAAGTTGATTGGGTAAGATTCCCGGGATTGAAATCACATCCACAGTATGAACTCGGCAAGAAACAAATGAAAGATGTCGGAGCTTTGATTGCCGTTGAATTAAAGGGCGGACTCGAAGCCGGTAAAATCATGATGGACAATGTCGGCCATATCTGGGGTCTCGCGGTAAGTCTCGGCGGTGTAGAGTCTTTGATTCAGCATCCTGCTACAATGACCCACGCGGGAATGACTAAAGAAATACGTGAACAAGCTCACATCACAGACGGTCTCGTACGTATATCAGTCGGTATCGAAGATGTAGATGAAATCATCGAAGGTCTCAAAGAAGGACTTGATAAGATTAAATAAAGATTGTATCTTTGATTTATATGAAGGCTGTCTGCTTGAGCGGGCGGTCTTTTTTTATATTCAACGAGAAAGCTTCTTAATCATATTAATCGCTAAAGAGATGAGACTAAGCAATCTAATATTTTTCAGCATATTAAAAGATTTTCTATCCTTAATGGGGAGATTAATCTCAGCTTCCCACTTTTTATAATCCAAAAACACATTCTTACGAGCCGTTTGAATTTTCACTTCCTCTTTTCTGACACTTTTGGCAGGCTGGTCAAAATATTTAACAGCTTCCGCATCAACATATGCAAAGTCCGTAAATGTAGCAACCCTGAGCCATAGAGCATAGTCTTCGGCAATTGTCATATATTCAGGGAAACCGATTACTTTGTCGATCAGAGAGCGATGAAACATTGCTGAACTATTGATTACCATATTGCCGAAAAACAGGTCTTTGAATGTAATTTTCCTACGGTTCCAGAATATAAACGGTTCGTCTTTGTCAATTCCGTTTACGATTCTTCGGGCATTTGTGCTAGAAGCTTTGAGATTGGTTTTAGCTAATGCTTGAATCTGCAATTCAAGTTTATCGGGAAGCCATTGGTCATCACTGTCCAAAAAAGCAATCCATTCACCCTTACTCTCTTTTATACCCCTGTTTTTGGGAACAGAAGGCTTGCCGCTGTTTTTTTTCGCCGGAAGCCACTTGATTCTCTCATCGTTAAAGGCCGGTATAATTTCATAAGTTTTATCGGCAGAACCGTCATCACACACGAGCAATTCAAAGTTCGAGTATGTTTGTGCAAGAACGCTGCGAATAGCGTCTCCAATTATGGCAGCGCGATTCCATGTGGGCATGATTACCGATACAAGTGGTTTATCCATCTGAATTCTTCAGATAATTTGGACTTAATTTACTTCTTAACATATAGTAAGCTATAGGCAGAAATTTGTACCTTAACAGTATCAACGGCTTGAGTAATATACAGAGAGAAACAGTGCCTGCTCCTAAATATTTTTTTTGAGCTTTTAATCTTTCTTCAAAAAATTGCTTGCGATGTTCTTCCGAAGCTGAAATGCCGAGCAAATTATATTCTGATATAATCAGAGGATAATACTCAGTCGAAATGTTTTGAGAAAAGATAAGATTCAATGATAATTCATAGTCTGCCGCGACTTTGTATGATTCATCAAAGTTAGCGTGTTTGACGAACATTTCTTTTTTGGTAAATGTTGCTTGATGCGGGATGCTGTCGGCATACATAAACGCCTTAGTTATGGACTTCGGAGTTTGTTTTCTCAGCACAAAACCATTGTTAATTTGAACCGACATATCACAATAAACAAGATCAGCTGAAGGAGCTTTTGAGAAAAGTAATTGAAGAACATGCTTGTTTAAGAAATTATCTCCGGCATTCAAAAAGAACACATACTCCCCCGTTGCCTTCTTTATCCCCTTATTCATGGCGTTATATATTCCGGTATCAGGCTCACTAATAACTATATCAATCCGATCACGAAACTCATCTGTTATCTCAAGCGTGCCGTCAGTCGAGTCGCCGTCAATAACAATGTATTCATAGTCAGTGAAAGTCTGATCGATTACGCTTTTTAGTGTTTTTTCGATCGTTTTCGCTTCGTTGAGGCAGACCGTTATGATGCTCAGTTTAGTCATTAATGCCTAAATTCCTTAAATCTATCATTAAAAAAACACAAGAACGTGTGTCATTTGCCGACTTTTTTGAAATATTCGGCAATGACTTTCCTAACGCCTTCTTCTAAGGATATTGCCGCTTCCCAGCCAAGATTATTAATTCGGCTAACGTCGAGTAATTTGCGAGGAGTACCGTCGGGTTTAGTTGCGTCAAAGACAATTTCGCCTTTGAATTCGACGATTTCTTGTATTGTCAACGCGAGGTCCTTGATTGATATGTCTATACCGGTTCCAAGATTGACAAATTCACCGATTTGATCGTAAGAAAAATCCTCTGTCAGAAATACGCAGGCTTCCGCCATATCTTCCACGTGCAGAAATTCGCGGAGAACTTTGCCCGATCCCCATACAGTGACTGAGTTTTTTGTTACTCCTACTTCAGCAAGAGCACTTATGATTGATTCATTATCTTGCATTTTGATTTTTTCATCGAGGCCGAAGCCGAGTTTATAGGCGGCGAGGTCTTGCCGAATATAATCGAAATCATTATCGCTGAGAGCTTTTGCCAGAATGTTTTTTCTGATAAGCGCAGGCAATACATGAGAAGTTTCCAGATTGTGATTGTCGTTGTTGCCGTATAAATTGGTCGGCATGACGGATATAAAATCTGTGCCGAATTGCTCATTATAGTAGCGGCATAATTTGATTGCTGAGATTTTCGCGATTGCGTAAGGCTCGTTAGTCGGCTCGAGTTCTCCCGTCAACAGTGCTTCTTCAGTCATCGGCTGCTCGGCGTGTTTGGGATAAATACATGAGGAACCGAGATTGAGCAATTTTTTCACACCGTATTTATATGCCGAATCAATCACATTTAAGGCTATCTGCATATTATCGCGGATGAACTCCGCTTTATAGGTATTGTTCGCTATAATTCCGCCGACTTTGGCGGCAGCGAGAATTACATATTCCGGACGTTCTTTTTCGAACAAGGCTTCTACATCGGCCTGTCTTCTGAAGTCTACATCCTTATAATCCAAAAGCAGTAAATTAGTGTATCCTCTTGCTTTAAGTACTTTTGTAATAGCAGAACCGACCATTCCCTTATAGCCTGCTACGAATACTTTAGCGTCTTTGTTAGATTTCATTATCAATATTTTCTAAATTCACAAATTGATGTTCTGTCCAAGCGAATCCTTTTTCTCGAATTGCTTTAATGCCTTCGCCGGGAGCTTTTATACCGACATTCATCATATCATGATCAGTCATAAGCTTGACCAATTCGCTGAAGAGAACTCGCGGTTTCCAGCCAAGTTGTTCAACGGCTTTGCGGTTGTCGGCAAGCAAGTAATCAACCTCAGTCGGGCGGAAGTATCGAGGATCAATCTTCACAACAACATCGCCGACTTTGATCTTAGCGGGATAATCTCGTTTGCAGCTTTTAACCACTGCAATTTCGTCAGTTCCCTCACCCTGCCATTCAATTTCTATTCCGCAGTAATCAAACACTGTTTCTACAAATTCACGTACCGAATGACTTTCGGCGGTTCCTACGACGTAATCATTAGGCTTGTCTTCCTGCAGCATCATCCACATCATTTCGACGTATTCCGGGGCGAAACCCCAATCTCTTTTGGAGTCGATATTGCCGAGGAATAATGTCTCGTGCTTGCCTGCAAGTATCCGCGCTATTCCTCGAGTGATTTTTCGGGTAACGAATGTTTCGCCGCGGCGAGGACTTTCATGATTGAAAAGTATACCGTTGCAGGCAAATATGCCGTATGCTTCGCGATAATTAATCGTCATCCAGTAGGAATACAATTTGGCGATAGCATAGGGGCTTTGCGGCTCGAAAGGAGTCAATTCACTCTGGGGCGGTTTTGACGCTCCGAACAGTTCTGACGTCGAGGCCTGATAGAATTTTGTTTTTATCGCGCTTCGGCGAATAGCTTCGAGAATACGAGTGGTGCCGAGTCCGGTGATATCCCCCGTATATTCCGGCATATCAAAAGAAACTCGTACATGGCTCTGAGCACCGAGATGATATATCTCGTCCGGTTTAATGTTATATATTAGATCAGCCAACAATCCGGGATCGGATAAATCTCCGTAATGCAAAATCATTTTCGCTGAAGACTCATGCGGATCGACGTAGATATGATCGATTCGATTTGTATTGAAAGTACTTGCTCGGCGGATAATCCCGTGAACTTCGTATCCTTTTGACAAAAGGAATTCCGCGAGATAAGAACCGTCCTGTCCGGTGATACCGGTAATTAATGCTTTTTTCATATTTGCTTCAATATATTATTTGTGTTTCTCATTATGCAAACATAATGATTATTATTAAGACATAGCAGAATAAATAAAAAGTCAGAGGTAATCCGATGAGATCCCGGGTCTGTTTTCTTAACTCTGTCCGATGAAATATCACGAACAAATTCGTATTAATTTAAGTCTCATATATTTCTTATCC